>NZ_PHNG01000801.1:0-3156 GCF_002803435.1 Bacillus sp. mrc49
CCGCCATTTTTTATCATTTGAAAGACCTCGATAGAGGGGATGAAATTACGGTTAAGGACAAACAAGGAACAAAACTCACATTTGTGGTGAAAAAGAAACAAAGCTACCCACGAGACAAAGCCCCTCTTAACGAAATCTTCGGATATAGCAAAGGGCGCCATTTGAACTTAATTACTTGCACAGGCACCTTCGACCGATCAAAAGGCACGCATCAAGAACGATTGGTCGTATATGCAGAATTAAAGGAAGAACAAGCGATGCAGCTTGAAAATGAAGCGAAGCTGCCAGATGCGCCAACGAATGTAAAAATAAGCGGTGATTTGTTATCCTGGTATGCCGTACGAGAAGGAAATATTATTGGCTACCGGATATACAAAAAAGTGCCTGGAGGGACATTTACGCACATTGGAAGCATCTCAGAGTACGAACGTAAAAGTTATGTAGATAATAATGCCTCAAAAGCTCATTACTATGTCACAGCTGTTAATGAATATGGGCAGGAATCCGCTCCATCCAGCATTGCCGAATGATAATGGCCCACTGTTAAAAGTGAACTTTAGATACCACTTTCAAGGATCGTGTTCGGCATTGAACCGGACCGTTCCTTTTACTTTTGCCTTCCACCGCTGTAATCAGCTCCTGATCGTTACGGAAGGTGCGAAAATCCCGCTTAGCGATACGCTTCCTTTCGCACCCCCGAATTTCTTAGCCATCGGAAACGGGGAAAATGCTTATCCTCCAGCCCTTCCTATTCCTTTTTGAATAAAGTCATCGACGGTTTTGTTAAATAAATCGCTTTCTTCCAAAAAAGGACAATGGCAGCTATCTTCGAAGATTACGAGTTGGGAATCCGGGATATGTTCATGCAAATGCTCCCCTGCAGCAACAGGAATCACTTTTTCCTCCCTTCCAAAACAAAGAAGCGTGGGAACGGTAATTTGGGGCAGGAATTCACGATAATCAACGATTGATTGGTCGAATAGAATGCTGCTGGCAATAGATTCAGGCATTCTCGTTACTTCCCCGAGCATCCAATTTGCATCCTCCGCGGATAATTCGTTTTTAAACATGGAGGATAGGAAAGTTTGTAAAAAAGGAGTGCGATTCGTTTGGACCTCCGTCATGAAGGCTATCAATGTGCCAATGTCAAATGCACCAATATCAAAGTCAGGCCATTTAAAATCAGAGGCCAGCTCATCGACGATAACGGTTGAATGGACATTCCCCCCGCCGAATTGCTTCAGGTAATCCCAGACGACAAAAGCCCCCATCGACCAGCCAACAAGGATGACATCCTTCAATCCCCGTTCAGTAATGAACGCATGGAGATCCTTTGCATATACGGAGACCGTATTTCCGTAATGAACTTGGTTTGATTTGCCATGACTTCTTAAATCAAGCAATATCGTGCGATAATTTTGGGAAAAGTATGGAAGTTGCTTTGTAAAGAAGCGACTGCTCATCCATACTCCATGGATAAAAATGATTGGCCTGCCCTGCCCCTTTTCTTCATAAAATAGCCGGACACCCTCTTCCACATTAAAAAATGTCATATTACTCCTCCTTACCCACGCTTTTCATTCATTCTTCTTATTATGTATTGCGTTTCGGCTTTTAACATTCCTTCCTTTAAAAATATATTGTCAAACCTTCATCTAAAGTTGATAATGAAGTATATTTTTATTGATTATCTTCATCCTGAAAGGACGGATTTTTTCATGAAGAGCTTTTTTAAAAACTATCGATCCTCATTGATCCTACTCACTGCCATTATTATCGGTGGGATAGCAGGCGTCGTTTTCGGTGAGAAAACCTCGGTCATACAACCGCTGGGAGACTTATTCCTAAATCTGATGTTCACGATCATCGTTCCCTTGGTATTTTTCAGCATCGCTTCGGCCATTGCCAATATGAGTGGAATGAACCGCCTCGGAAAAATCATGGGCAGCATCGTGATCGTTTTCCTGACGACAGCCGCATTGGCTGCCGTGATTGGATTCATTGGGACAACCATCATCAACCCTTTGGAGGGCACAGATACGACAGCCATCAAAGAATTGATGGAAAACAGTTCCCCTGAGGAAAAGGTTGAAGATGTATCTTTCTTCAGTCAACTGGTCAACACTGTAACCGTATCCGATTTTCCCGAACTGTTCTCCAGGAGCAATATGCTCCAGCTTATCGTTTTCTCGGTATTAATTGGACTTTCGACTGCACTTGTCGGCGAGAAGGCTAGACCGATCACCGAATTTTTAACAGCTGGAACGGCTGTCATGATGAAGGTCGTGAAGATCGTCATGTACTATGCACCCATTGGACTTGGCGCTTATTTTGCGACGATCATCGGACAGCTTGGGCCGCAGATTTTGGAGGGCTATGCCCGTACCTTCGTTCTTTATCTCGTCTTAGCATTAATTTATTATTTTGGCTTCTTCACTTTGTATGCCTTTATCGCAGGTGGGAAGGATGGCGTTAAATTATTTTGGAAAAATGCCTTGGCGCCATCAATTACAGCCATCGCTACGTGCTCCAGTGCCGCGTGCATTCCAGTCAATCTGGAATCAGTCAAGAAAATGGGCGTGCCAAAGGATATTGCGGAAACGGTCATTCCACTCGGAGCCAACACTCATAAGGATGGGTCCGTATTTGGCGGAATTCTGAAAATCGTATTCCTATTCAGCTTATTCGGTAAGGATATGACAAGCATTTCAAGCATATTGAGCATCCTTGCCGTTGCCTTTTTGGTTGGTGCTGTCATGGGTGCCATTCCTGGAGGAGGGATGATCGGGGAAATGCTGATTCTCAGCGTATTCGGCTTCCCGGTTGAAGTTTTGCCGATCATTGCCGTTATATCCACGATAATCGATGCACCTGCTACACTGTTGAACTCAACAGGAAACACAGTTTGTGCCATGCTCGTGTCACGGCTCGTCGAAGGAAAGAACTGGTTAAAGCAAGCTTTTATTAAAGAAGATTCGGCCGTATGATCGAACGGACGCCTGGTTTTCCAGGCGTCTTTTTTTTTTTAGGAGCAAGGTGTTCCATGCCGATGCATAGAATGTAACTGTAAAGGAGGGATTCCGATGTTAACGAAGTGGTTGCCTGCGGCGATCCTTATTACGGGACTAGCCTATATATTCGTCATACCTGAAGAGC
>NZ_PHNG01000802.1:0-3684 GCF_002803435.1 Bacillus sp. mrc49
ATCCCCGCGGTTATCGCATCCTCCATAAAATCCCGCGGCTGCCGGTATTGATCATCGAAAATTTAGTGAATCAGTTCGAAAGCTTTAGCGAAGTCAACAAAGCTTCGGTTGAAGACCTTGATGATGTTGAAGGCATTGGGGAAGTCCGTGCCAATAAAATTAAAGAGGGTCTTCGCATTTTAAAAAACCAGCTGGTCACAAATAGAAGGATGTAAAGCTTAACTTCAAAAAATTCCTATTTTAGCTTGAAATTGATTGGCGCTTATTTTTGACACCCAAAACACAGGGTGCTAGGCTAATATTACGAAAAAGAGAAGAGTCATATTTGTAAATCCACTAAATCCACTAAATCCTTAAGTGAATTTCACGTATATAATGAAAACGAATTTTCGAAGGTTTCATTTTATTTTATTGGTCAATAATGAGTAGAGGGAGGTGAAAGGGATGTTAAAACGCATTATACAAGCATGCTTCTTAATAGTCGGCGGAACTCTTGGTATGATACTCATTCCTGAATTATTAGTTGTTTTACATGCAGATGATATTGCTTTATTAAACAATCCTTATGTAAGTGTACTGTTGGGTGCCATTATCTTTTATCTTATTACTTTTTGGGCAGTAGATCATGTGATCTATTTTATGAAGTGGCTGGAGGAACAGCTCGTTAAGATACCGATTACGGACATCATTTTTGGCAGTGTCGGTCTTTTGGTCGGACTGCTCGCGGCGTTCTTGGTTGGCTACGCGTTCAGTGCCATCGGTGTTCCCATTTTAAATACGGTCGTTCCGATCATCCTTACGCTTTTGTTCGGATATCTCGGGTTCCAGGTCGGTTTTAAAAAACGCGATGAGCTATTGAATTTATTCACGAAAAGTAATAAGAAAAAGAATGCCGATGGTGAGGCCGGTGAGGATGAGGAAGGGTATAGCAAGCGACTGAAGATTCTCGATACAAGCGTCATCATCGACGGAAGGATTGCGGATATCTGTCAAACGGGCTTTCTGGAGGGCACGATCGTCATCCCTCAATTCGTATTGAATGAACTGCAGCATATTGCAGATTCATCTGATGCCTTGAAAAGGAATCGCGGCAGACGAGGCTTGGATATCCTGAACAGGATTCAGAAAGACCTTCCGATTAAGGTGGAAATGTACGAAGGTGACTTTGAAGACATTCAGGAAGTGGACAGCAAACTTGTGAAGCTTGCCAAAATATCAGGCGGAATGGTCGTTACAAATGATTTCAATTTAAATAAAGTATGCGAGTTTCAAAATGTGGCGGTCCTTAATATCAATGATCTGGCCAATGCCGTTAAACCTGTTGTACTTCCTGGCGAAGAGATGAATGTACAAGTCATTAAGGATGGTAAAGAGCAGAACCAAGGCATTGCCTATTTGGATGATGGTACGATGATCGTGGTCGAGGGCGGACGTGACCATATCGGAAAACGCATTGATGTCCTTGTCACAAGTGTGCTGCAAACATCTGCAGGCCGAATGATATTCGCTAAACCGAAACTATTAGAAAAAGCATTATAAGAAGAGTAGGAGAAACCGTTATGTTTTATGATGTAGTGATACCTGCAGCTGGACAAGGGAAACGAATGAAGGCTGGCAAGAATAAACTGTTTATTGAACTATCGGGCATCCCGATTATTGTCTATACGCTCCGTGTCTTTGAAGATGATCCCAACTGCCGGAAAATCATCCTTTCGATAAACCCGGCTGAAAAGGATCATTTCAACCAGTTGATGGCCGCTTACGGGATTAAGAAGGTCAAGGAACTCGTCAAGGGCGGCGGGGAGCGCCAGCAAAGCGTTTATAATGGGTTGCAGCATGCAGGAGAAGAAATCGTCCTTGTGCATGACGGGGCCCGTCCTTTTATCAATCAAGGGCAGATCAGTGATTTGTGTGAAGCGGCTTCCCTTCATGGCGGAGCAGTCATTGCTGTCCCCGTTAAGGATACGATTAAAAGGGCGACGGATAATAAGGTATTGGAAACGGTGGAACGATCAAGCTTGTGGGCGGTACAAACTCCACAAGCTTTTCGTGCATCCATCTTGAAGCGGGCGCATGAACAGGCGGAGGCAGAAGCCTTTTTAGGGACGGACGATGCAAGTTTGCTAGAACGGATCGATGAACAGGTAGTTATTATTGAGGGCAATTATGATAATATTAAAATTACGACTCAGGAAGATCTTTATTTTGCAGATGCGATTTTACATAAACACAAAAGAAAATGATTGGGGATATTGATATGTTTCGAATTGGACAAGGATATGACGTTCATCAACTTGTTGAGGGAAGGCCACTAATTATCGGCGGCATTACGATCCCGTATGAGAAGGGGCTGTTAGGACATTCCGATGCGGATGTTCTTTTGCATACAGTTGCCGATGCCTGCCTAGGGGCAATTGGAGCAGGGGATATCGGTAAGCATTTCCCGGATACCGATCCGGAATTTAAAGATGCCGATTCGGCAAAGTTGCTGCGCCATGTTTGGGCAATCGTAAAGAAAGAAGGATATGAACTGGGCAATGCCGACTGTACAATCATCGCCCAAAGTCCAAAAATGGCACCGCATATTGAGGATATAAGGGTCAGGATAGCGGAGCTTCTCGATACCTCGACAGATAGAATCAATGTAAAGGCGACCACTACGGAGAAACTTGGTTTTACGGGCAGAAGCGAAGGGATAGCGGCACAGGCTGTCGTCTTATTGGTTAAATCAAACTAAATTCGTTTTTAGAGTGGATGCCTTTATCCAATCGTCCATAAATGATAAAATGAACAATAGAAAAGAACGACTGGGAGGTCTATTTATATCATGAGCAGCGATATTCGAGTTCGCTATGCACCGAGTCCGACTGGACATTTACATATAGGGAATGCACGGACGGCATTATTCAATTATTTATACGCACGAAACAAGGGCGGGAAATTCATCATCCGCATTGAAGATACCGACCAAAAGAGAAATATTGAAGGCGGCGAGGAAAGCCAGCTTAAATATTTAAAGTGGCTTGGCATCGAATGGGATGAAGGCGTTGATGTCGGCGGCGAATATGGTCCGTATCGTCAGTCTGAAAGGAATGACCTTTATCAGGAGTTGTATCAGGAGCTTTTGGATAAGGGCTTGGCTTATAAATGCTATTGCACGGAAGAGGAGCTTGAAGCTGAACGCGAAGGTCAGGTCGAGCGGAATGAAACACCGAAGTATTCAGGAAAGTGCAAGCACTTAACCGAGGAGGAGCAAGCGGAATTAGTTGCTGAAGGAAGAAAGCCTAGCATCCGCTTTGCCGTTCCTGCAGGGGAAGTCCTTACTTTCAAGGATATGGTCAAGGATGACGTCTCGTTTGAAACGGATGGTTTTGGTGATTTTGTCATCGTCAAAAAGGATGGCGTTCCGACTTATAACTTTGCGGTAGCTGTCGATGATCACTTGATGAAGATATCCCATGTGCTTCGCGGGGACGATCATATTTCCAACACGCCGAAGCAAATGATGATCTATGAAGCATTCGGCTGGGAGCCACCGGTATTCGGTCATATGACACTGATCGTGAATGAAAGCAGGAAGAAACTAAGTAAACGGGATGAATCGATCATTCAATTCATTGAGCAATATGAAGAACTTGGATACCTGCCTGAGGCCTTATTCAATTTCATTACATTACTTGGCTG
>NZ_PHNG01000803.1:0-848 GCF_002803435.1 Bacillus sp. mrc49
CTGCAAGCGCGATGATCGTCAAGCAATATACGATGAACATGATTACACTTGGCCAATGCAGCAAAGAACCAATGACGGATATAGGGACACCCAGTACGACAAGTCCCAAAAATATTTTATTCACGATACTTCTCCTCACAATCTTATATGTACTTTTTATATAACAAAAACAATCATACATAATCTTAAGTCATTGCCAAAGGAAAATTTTATCACAGCACTCCTTCTTGTCAATATTTACCCAAAATTTAATTGCTTAACCCTGTCCTTAGGATGTAACATCAACAAGGTACACATTTCTTAGGAGACATGAATATATGAATCATAAACTGCTTATACGTGTTTTAATCTTAATTGTCGGCATATCGGGTTTTTCTCAAGGAATGCTCTTGCCGGTCATTGCCATCATCTTTGAAGGTGACGGAATCAGCTCTTCCTTAAACGGCTTTCATGCTGCCTCGCTTTATATTGGAATTCTGTTGATTTCTCCATTTATGGAAGCGCCCCTCCGTAAGTATGGATATAAACCATTGATATTATTTGGGGGAGCCACCGTCATCCTTTCTTTGGCCCTATTTCCTGTATGGGAATCATTCTGGTTTTGGTTCCTCCTGCGCTTCTTCATCGGCATCGGCGATCATACACTTCACTTTGCCACCCAGACCTGGATCACCGCTATTTCACCAATAGCGAAGCGAGGAAGGAATCTTGCCATTTACGGCCTTTTCTTCAGCCTTGGCTTCATGGTTGGTCCGCTAATGACGAAGCTTCTTGAATTCAATCAATCATTACCTTTCATCATCACATCCATAATCAGCCTGCTCACTTGGTTAACCGTTTTCTTGATT
>NZ_PHNG01000804.1:0-2376 GCF_002803435.1 Bacillus sp. mrc49
CTCCCGGGTCAATATTTTTCCGTTGTTTTGAATGAGGTACTCCAATAGTTCGTACTGCTTCAAGGTCATTTTGATGACCTTGCCATCAACTGAAATATCCTTTTCTTTTTCCAGCAATTCGATTCCACGGTACTTCACATGCTGCGAAAGCGTTATGATGCCGCTTCGGCGAAGGAGGGCGCGGATCCTTGCCTTAAGCTCCGGTGCCTGGAACGGTTTGACTAAATAGTCATCACCGCCCATCTCAAGCCCTCTGACACGATCCTCAAGGCCATCCTTTGCCGTCAAAAACAAAACGCTTGTATCGATTTTTGCTTCCCGGATGTTTCGGACGATTTCGAAGCCATCCATTCCCGGAAGCATCACATCCAATAAAATGATATCGTAAATGCCTTGCAGGGCCATGAATAGCCCATCCTCCCCGTTAGTCTCTGTATCGACTTCATATTCATCGGCCAAAATTTGCCGGATTGATTCCAATAATGAAGCATTATCTTCCACCACCAAAATCTTCATGAAGAGTTCCCCCCTGACCGTTTCACCTGCTATTTATGTTGATTTTATCCTTTTTCATATACAAAAGAAAGCGGGCATATTCCTAGCCGCTTTCTTTATAATTTGTATGTTCACTCGTGCCGCAGTGCCTGGATTGGATTCAATTTCGATGCCTTATTGGCAGGGAATACGCCAAAGACAATCCCGATCAATATCGAGAATAAGAAGGCAGACACTGTCACCGACCATGAATAACTAATCGTTAATGTTGAAAAAGCTGAAATCGACCTTGCGATTCCGAATCCAATTGCCACTCCCAACAATCCCCCTAGGCAGCTCAAGACGACCGCTTCAATTAAGAATTGCAGAAGGATCGATTTCCGGTTTGCCCCGATTGCCTTTCGGATCCCGATTTCCTTCGTCCTTTCCGAGACGGATACCAGCATGATATTCATGATGCCAATCCCGCCCACAAGCAGCGAAATACTGGCAATGCCGCCAAGCATGAGCGTGAATGTATCGGATACGGAGCTCATTGTTTCCATCAAATCCTCTTGATTGGATACGGAATAATTATCACTTTGGCCAGGGAATGAAGTGGTCATCACACCTTGCACTTGATACATGGCCCGTTCCGCGATGTTCTCGTTCTTCGCTTTTACATAAACGGTCCCGATCGTCGTGCTGCCCGTCGCCCGTTCGGCAGTGGTGATCGGTGCAATGATTACATCATCGCCGCTCGAGCCCATGGAGGTTCCTACTGATTTCAGCACACCGATCACTCGATAGGAAACACCGCCGATAAGAACGTTTTGATCCACCGCGTTTTGATTTTCAAAAAGCGTGCTTGCTGTATCAGACCCTAGGATAACGACCTTGGAGCGTAATTCCGTTTCCAGATCCGTCAAAAATCGCCCTTGACTAAGCTCAAGGTCCCGAACCGATAAATAAGCTGAAGTGGCACCGGTCATGGAAACCTGGGCCGAATTTTCACCATTTTTTGCATAAACGCGGCCCGTGACCACAGGCGCAACGTCGGCTATCCCGTCTAGCTCCTTAAACTGATCAATCGTATCCTCCGTCAACTCCACTGAATCCGTATCCGTGACACTTACCGTCAATAAATTCGTTCCCAGGCTATTTATCTCATCTTGAACGGACTGTGAGGATCCTTGCCCAATCGAAACCAGGACAATGACGGAGGCAACGCCGATAATGATGCCAAGCATGGTTAAAAAAGCACGGACCTTATTAGTTTTGATAGAGCGTATGGCCATCTTCATCGATTCGCTCAAGTTCAATCCAATCACCTCCGCTTTCAAAAAGCTGTCCATCCTGAATCCGAACGACACGAGTTGCTTCCTTTGCCACTTCCATGTCATGGGTGATAAGGATGATGGTTTGCCCCTTTTCGTTTAAATCTTTTAGCATCTGCAGAACTTCTTTACTTGTTTTGCTATCAAGTGCCCCCGTCGGCTCATCCGCCAATAAAACGGGAGGGTTGCCCGCCAATGCCCTTGCGATTGCCACCCTTTGCTGCTGTCCGCCGGAAAGTTGATTCGGCAAATGGTTCATCCGGTCACCCAGGCCAACCCTATCAAGACAGGAAACGGCGGCCTCTTTTCTTTCCTTCACGCTCACTCCTCTATAGACAAGGGGAAGCTCGACATTTTCCAGCGCTGTCAACTTCGCCAACAGATTGAAATTTTGAAAGATGAATCCTATTTTAATATTGCGAATCGCCGCTAGCTCATTATCCTTCATTTTTTCAACTTCTTTTCCATCAAGAAGATATTCACCTGTATCAGGCTTATCCAGACACCCTATCATATTCATGAACGTCGATTTCCCTGATCCGGAGGGACCGATGATGGAAATGAA
>NZ_PHNG01000810.1:0-14557 GCF_002803435.1 Bacillus sp. mrc49
TTGCTTCACCTTGGCCATATCGATTTTTTGCGGAAGATCCGTTTTATTGATGATGACAATGACATCCATTCCCTCGACAGCCTGGAACAGCAACTCATCCTCAGGTGTAAAATCATCGGAATAATTCAATACGAGCAGAATTAAATCAGCTTCTTTCAATACTGCACGAGACCGTTCAACCCCGATTCTTTCAACGATATCTTCCGTTTCCCGAATCCCTGCCGTATCGACAAGTTTAAGCGGAACACCGCGAACATTGACATATTCCTCGATTACATCACGCGTTGTCCCAGGAATATCCGTGACAATCGCTTTATTTTCATGAACCAAGCTGTTAAGCAAAGAAGATTTCCCGACATTGGGGCGCCCGATAATGACGGTCGCAAGCCCATCGCGGAGGATTTTCCCCTGCTGGGCTGTATGAAGCAGCTTCTCGATTTCGGTCTTGACAAAACTGCCTTTTTCCAAAAATAAACGATGTGTCATTTCTTCGACATCATCATATTCCGGATAATCTATATTTACCTCGACTTGAGCGAGTGTCTGTAAAATTTCTTGGCGAAGGTTCTGGATTAGTTTTGAAAGCCGGCCTTCCATTTGTCCTAAAGCAACATTCATCGCTTTATCCGTTTTAGCACGAATCAAATCCATGACGGCCTCCGCTTGGGAAAGGTCGATCCTTCCATTCAAAAAGGCACGTTTCGTAAATTCACCCGGTTCAGCAAGACGAGCACCTTGAGAAAGGATGAGCTGCAATACCCGATTGACCGAAACGATTCCGCCGTGACAGTTAATTTCCACGACATCTTCCCTTGTAAACGTCTTTGGCCCCTTCATGACGGAAACCATGACTTCCTCTATGATTTCACTCGTTTTAGGCTGGATAAGATGTCCATAATG
Source organism: Bacillus sp. mrc49 (assembly GCF_002803435.1). NCBI lineage: Bacteria > Bacillati > Bacillota > Bacilli > Caryophanales > Bacillaceae > Bacillus > Bacillus sp. mrc49. Next base: position 901 of record NZ_PHNG01000810.1, read on the forward strand.
AATCGTATGTGACTTGACCTCAAGCAATCCTTTTCCGCCTGGTCCTTTAAAAATCCTATCGGCTATTTCTATGGCCTCATCACCGCTGATTCTAACGATGGCGATTGCCCCTTCCCCTAAAGGGGTAGAGATAGCGGTGATTGTATCGAATTCCATGTTTTCACCTCTTATATATTGATGTTTCTATATTATTTTTGATAATAAAATCGTCGAATCCCTAAATTACTACAATACCACAGTATATTCATGAAAAAAAGTAGATACTCCTTCCTTCCAAGAGTTATCCACATGCAGCGCAACCATATTCTGTAACATTCATTTTAACTTATCCACATGTGAATAACAAATGCGGCGGCTCTCCCTTTTTCCCCTTCCCGTACTGAATGTGCGACCATCGAAGTGAAACGTGTCGGTTATTGCTGAATGGCCCTTTTCATTACATACCTTTCGACAAAAACCGATGGTACGTTCCACCAAAAAAAAGAACCCCTGCTAATAAGCAGAAGGTTCATTTAAGCGGCGTGATGACCAAATGGCGATAAGGTTCGACACCGCTTGAAGTTGTTTTGATTCTCGGATAATGCAACAGTGCATTATGAATGACCTTACGTTCATAGCTTGGCATCGGCTCCAATGAAATGGGCTTGCCCGTTTTCAGCGCTTTGTTCGCCATTCTTTCAGCCAATTGAATTAACGTCTCATTGCGTCGATTTCGATAATCTTCAGCATCTACCGTGATATTCAGGAACTGCTTAGCATGTCGATTCGCAACAAGCTGCGTTAAATATTGCAGGGAATTCAGCGTTTGACCCCTTTTCCCAATTAATAAAGCGATTTTGTCACCTGATAATTGGAATGTTACGTTCTTCCCTTTCCGGTGGACATCGATTTTGGCATCGACACCCATCTCAAGGCTGACATTCTTCAAGAATCCAAGTGTCTCCTCGATTGGATCAGGAGGCAATGTCACATGGACAATGGCCTTCCTTGCCCCAAATAAACCGAAAAACCCTTTTTTTCCTTCTTCCTCAATTTCAATCTCGACGCGATCCTTCGTGCTGTTCAGTTGAGCTAAAGCTAAATTTACTGCTTCTTCGACAGATTGTCCTGTAGCAGTCACTTTTTTCACTTTTTCTTTGCCCCTCCCGCGTTTTCCGCAGCTGCTTTTCTAAGATCCGGACCTTTAATGAAATATGTTTGAACGATACCAAAAAGGTTACCTACTACCCAGTAAAGAGAAAGAGCAGCGGGGAAATTAATAGCAAAAACAACAATCATGATCGGCATGATATAAAGCATCATCGTCATTTGTGCAGCCATTTGTGGATTCGAGTTCATCCCGGCCATCGACATTTTCTGTTGGATGAAAGTCGTGATCCCTGCAACTACCGGTAAAATATAAAAAGGATCCGGTGAGCCTAGATCAAACCAAAGAAAACTATGTAAGGCTATTTCATGCGTACGGCTGATGGCATGGTAAAATCCGATCAGGATAGGCATTTGAACCACTATCGGCAAACATCCAGCCAGTGGATTCACATTATATTTTGAAAATAGAGCCATTGTTTCTTGTTGTAGTTTTTGTTGTGTGGCAGCATCTTTTGAGCTGTATTTCGCTTGAAGTTCCTTCATCTCAGGCTGGATGGCCTGCATGGCTTTCGAGCTTTTCACCTGTTTGATCATAAGCGGAAGCAATGCTAAGCGAATGATTAACGTGACACCGATGATACCCAAACCATAGTTCTCGCCAAAAGTTTCAGAAAGCCAAATGATCAGGGCTGATAATGGATAGACGATGTAGGAATTCCAGAAACCTTCACTATCCGCAGTAATCGGTTCTTTAATTTCCGTACACCCAGCTAACAGCATCATTATCGAGGCTAGTCCAATAATGAGTAATATTCGTTTTTTCAACCGTATTTTCCTCCTAACTGCAATCAATCTTTTTTTGATACTATTGCGAACTGCTCATCGGCGAAATGCAGGCCGCCATCTTCACAGTGCAAACGGGATGATCTATGTTATCTTTCTCAAATAGCTGGCATCCGCGAGAAATGCTTTGCTTCCGCCATATAAGGAGATTTCATTTGTTTTTCTTTGAAAAGTTTAGTGATTTAGAACGTTTCAGGACATGGATCAAGCTGCTTTTCACCTGGAAAAAGTCCATCTCCGCCGCTGGTTTTCGGGCAATCAAGATATAATCCTTACCATCTTCTATATCATCTTTCAATTCCAAAAACGCTTGCCGTATGTATCTTTTGATTTGATTCCTTACAACGGCGTTGCCGATTTTTTTACTGACTGAAAGGCCTATCCGGAAATGATCCTGATCCGGCTTTTCAAGGACATAGACAACGAATTGCCGATTAGCAGAAGATTCACCTTTTTTAAATACAAGCTGAAATTCATCCTCTTTCTTAATCCTTAACTTTTTTTTCATTTTTACACCTTCATTACATGAATTGAGTCTCAGTAAATCCCTTATTTTGCGAAAAAAGACCACTGAGACTTTTCAGTGGTCTATGCAGATAATACTTTTCTGCCCTTGCGGCGACGTGCAGCGATTACTCTACGTCCGTTTTTCGTGCTCATACGTGCACGGAAACCGTGAACTTTACTATGTTTGCGTTTATTCGGTTGATAAGTTCTTTTCATTATATGACACCTCCCTGAGGAATAACAGTTAAAGACAGTCTTTACAATTATATAGATGGAGGTTTCTACTTGTCAACCTCATCCAGAAAAAATATGTTTTTTTTGCTCAATGTCCAGTAGGCCTTTTTTTTACTACCTAGCCTATTGTAAATGATTTTGCTCCGAACTGATATAGAAATTTTTGGTGAGAGGGAAATTCGCCTCCTTTTATCGCTGAACCACAAGGATGGACTCCCGATGATTTCTTTTCCAAAATCATTCCGAATCGACAAAGAGTGCTAAAACCAAAAAACGCCTCAACGAGCACACGGCGTTTTTTGCGCGAACGGCTTTGCGGTACAGAACACTGCCTTGAAACTTCGCAATTAATTAATTTATTGGTGATCGCAGCCACCGTCTGTGGATAAAATTCGACATGTTTTTTTCTGTCCACAACCCATTTTATAGACTTTTGCACATAACAATAGCCTGTGGAAAAGTTTTTCCCACAAGCTCGGTAAGTTGTGGATAAAGTTTTCTCACCCATTGCAAGACGCCTGATTTTCTGATATTATATTTGTGTTTTCACTCTGAATAACTTTATCAACAGGTAACGGTTATCCACAAACTGTGTATAACATGTGGATAGCTTATTCGACCTGTGTATATTATTTTGTCCACAGACGGTGGATATTGTCGAAAACCCTTTTTTCTTCTTTATTATATATTTCTCAAAATACCTGTTGATGAATAAACATCCAAATCTTCATCTGCTAACAAGATGTAGTCTGTACAAAGGTTGTACAGCGCAACATATAGTGATAGGGACAGACCGTTTCACAAACACACCATCCCTTATACAGCTCACCGAAACCTTGCTGTCCAAATAGATAAAGACGGCAATCGATGAGTTTATTTGTGCCTATACAAATAGATGACATTCATAAAAATATTTTGCAAAGGAGGGATAAGTTTGGACAACATCGATAGCCTCTGGAACCAGGCGCTCGGAAAAATCGAAAAAAAAATCAGTAAACCAAGCTTTGAAACTTGGCTTAAATCCACCAAGGCCTATTTACTTCAAGGTGATACGTTAACGGTCACCGCTCCCAATGAATTCGCCAGGGATTGGCTCGAAGAACGCTATTCCCATCTTATTTCTGATGTATTGTTTGAACTTACCGGTGAGGAATTGGAAGCGAAATTCATCATTCCCCCCAATCAAGAAGACGATGATTTCACCGTTCCTGTTCAGCCTAAAAAGATCAAAAAACAAGATAAAGAGCATGCTGCATTCCCGCAGCATATGTTGAATGCGAAAAATACCTTTGATACTTTTGTCATCGGCTCCGGCAATCGTTTTGCCCATGCCGCGTCTCTCGCTGTCGCAGAAGCTCCAGCCAAAGCCTATAATCCATTATTCATATATGGGGGCGTCGGGCTTGGTAAAACGCATTTAATGCATGCGATCGGACACTATGTACTTGAGCATAATCCGAAAGCAAAGGTCGTATACTTATCATCAGAAAAATTCACGAATGAATTCATCAATTCCATCCGGGACAATAAAGCCGGGGAATTCCGTGACCGATACCGAAGCGTGGATGTTTTATTGATTGATGATATTCAATTCCTAGCGGGAAAAGAACAAACGCAAGAAGAATTTTTCCATACATTCAACGCCCTGCATGAGGAAAGCAAGCAAATCGTCATCTCAAGTGACCGCCCGCCAAAGGAGATTCCTACACTCGAGGATCGTCTCCGCTCCAGGTTCGAATGGGGGCTGATCACGGATATCACACCTCCTGATTTGGAAACGCGGATAGCCATTTTACGTAAGAAGGCTAAAGCTGAAGGGCTGGATATCCCGAATGAAGTCATGCTTTATATCGCCAATCAAATCGATTCCAATATCCGTGAGCTTGAAGGGGCACTGATTCGCGTCGTGGCTTATTCTTCATTGATCAATAAGGACATCAATGCAGATTTGGCAGCTGAAGCATTAAAGGACATCATCCCTAGCTCTAAACCTAAAATCATCACCATACTGGAGATCCAGAAGACGGTCGGTGAGCATTATAGTGTCAAGCTGGAGGATTTCAAGGCAAAAAAACGGACGAAATCGGTGGCTTTCCCGAGGCAGATTGCCATGTACCTTTCCAGGGAGCTGACGGACTCATCACTGCCTAAGATCGGTGACGAATTCGGAGGCCGAGATCATACCACCGTTATCCATGCCCATGAAAAAATTTCTAAGCTCATGCAGACGGATACCCAGCTGCAACGTCAGGTCAAAGAAATACAAGATCAGTTGAAGGTATAATCTTATTCTGGATAATGTGTATAACCGACGACTACTTACACACAGTCTGTCCACAAGTGGATAGACTGTTTTTCCTTAGGGCGAGTCGACTTATCCACATATCAACAGGCCCTACTACTATTACTACTATCTTTTTTAATAAAAATTATTAATAAATATGCCTGGTAGGCAATAAAAAAATTGGAGGATGAAGCATGAGATTTATAATCCAAAGAGATCGATTAGTTCATAGTGTCCAAGAAGTAATGAAAGCCGTCACATCGAGGACAACCATTCCGATCCTGACAGGGATAAAAATAACCGTTACGAGTGAAGGTGTAACGTTAACAGGAAGTGATTCGGATATTTCCATCCAATCATTCATTCCAGCCGAAGTCGATGGAGATGAAATCGTTGAAGTGAAAAATAGCGGCGGCATTGTCCTGAATGCCCGCTTCTTCAGTGAAATCGTCAAAAAACTTCCGATGGACACAGTCGAAATTGAAGTGGAAAATAATTTTCAAACGATCATCCGCTCAGGAAAAGCTGAATTCAACTTGAATGGATTGGATCCTGAAGAATATCCACATCTTCCGATCATTGAAGAAGAGAACATTTTCAAACTGCCAACCGATCTTTTGAAGACCCTTATCCGTCAAACTGGCTTTGCTGTGTCCACGTCAGAAACACGCCCGATCTTGACAGGTGTAAACCTCAAGGTCCAAGATGACGAATTGACCTGTATTGCAACAGATAGCCATAGGCTCGCAATGAGAACGGCAAAAATCGAAAATAAAATCACAGGAACCTATAGTGTCGTCATTCCGGGTAAAAGCCTGAATGAATTGAGTAAGATCCTGGATGATACAAACGAACTGATTGAAATTGTCATTACCGAAAACCAAGTCCTTTTCAAGGCTGAAAATTTATTATTCTTCTCAAGATTGCTTGAGGGTAATTATCCTGATACATCCCGCTTGATCCCTTCGGATAGCAAAACGGATGTAACCGTCCATACAAAAGACTTTCTCCAAGCGATCGACAGGGCATCTTTATTGGCGAGAGAAGGAAGAAATAATGTCGTCAAACTGACAACCCTTGAGGGACGCATTATCGAGGTCTCTTCCAATACTCCCGAAATTGGTAAAGTAATCGAAGAGGTCCAGGCCGAAGCCATTGAAGGTGAAGATCTGAAAATCTCATTCAGTGCCAAATTCGTCATGGATGCTTTAAAGGCATTGGAAGGAACCGATATAAAAATAAACTTCACTGGTGCGATGCGTCCATTTGTCATCCGTCCGCTTCATGATGAATCGATGCTGCAATTGATTCTGCCGGTTAGAACTTATTAGGCAAAAATAATATTTCGATATAATTAAAGGCTTGTTTAACAAGCCTTTAATTTTTTTATATTCCAACATGGGGCGGCATTTGGTCTTGCCGGTAACTTAAGAAACCTTATAAATGAGCGATGAAAAAGCTATACTTTGTCTTAATGGCTTTTTTTTAGTAAAATAAAGTATTAAAGACTACTTGGAAATGAGTGAGGCAGGAAATGGATTCGATAAAAATAAGCACGGAATATATCACGCTTGGACAATTCTTGAAATTAGCCGATTTGATCCAGAGCGGCGGAATGGCAAAATGGTTCTTGAGCGAATATGAGGTTTTCATAAATGGCGAATTAGATGTGAGAAGAGGCAGGAAGTTAAGATCAGGAGATAAAGTGGAGATTCCTGGATTTGGCACATTCACAATAACAAGCTAAAACATAAGGGAAGAGCGGAATATGTATATTGAAAATATAAGTTTAAGAAATTACCGCAACTATACCGAATTGAACCTGGATTTTGAAAATAAAGTCAATGTAATCCTCGGCGAAAATGCCCAGGGGAAGACAAATGTCATGGAATCGATATTCGTTTTAGCGATGGCAAAATCCCATCGGACCTCAAATGATAAAGAACTTATTCGCTGGGATGAAGAGTATGCTAAAATAGAAGGCAGAGTTAGAAAGAGAAATACCTCAATACCACTTGAGCTGACCATTTCAAAAAAAGGGAAAAAGGCGAAGTGCAACCATATTGAACAAAGAAAATTAAGTCAATATGTCGGAAATATGAACGTGGTCATGTTTGCGCCTGAGGATTTAAACCTTGTCAAGGGAAGTCCTATAGTCAGACGCCGTTTTATAGATATGGAAATTGGCCAGGTTTCTCCCGTATACCTTCATGATATGAGCCAATATCATAAAATACTTCAACAAAGAAATCATTACTTAAAGCTTTTGCAGACCCGGAAACAAACGGATACGACGATGCTTGACGTGCTAACTGACCAATTCATCCAGTATGCAGCGAAAATTGTCGAAAGAAGATATGAGTTTCTTTCAAAGCTCCAGCAATGGGCAGAGCCGATCCATTCGGGGATCTCCAGAAATCTAGAAGTATTGAAAATCCAATATAAACCGTCGCTTGATGTATCAGAATCTATGGATTTGACGAAAATGATAGAAGTATACACAGAAAAATTTGATAAAATAAAAACAAGGGAAATTGAACGGGGTGTAACGCTGGTCGGTCCTCATCGTGACGACCTGGTTTTTTTTGTGAATGACCGTGATGTCCAGACATATGGTTCACAAGGACAGCAGCGTACAACCGCGCTCTCCCTGAAGCTTGCCGAAATCGAGCTGATCCATGAGGAAATCGGCGAGTATCCCATTTTATTATTGGATGATGTGCTATCGGAACTTGACGATTTCCGTCAATCCCATTTACTGAATACGATTCAAGGAAAAGTGCAAACATTCGTGACGACACCCTCCGTTGATGGAATCGATCATCAAACCCTGAGAGAAGCGACCACCTTTTATGTTAGTCAAGGAAGTATAAAAAAGGTTAAATGATGAGGTGAATGTATGTATCTCCATATTGGTGAAGACGTTCTTGTGAAAACGGATGATGTCATAGCCATTTTAGATAAGAAGCTGCTCCAGGCATCTCCGATCATGATAGAGTTTTTGGAGAAAAAGTCTGATGTGACTTCCCATTTAGCAAAAAACTCGGTTAAATCGATAGTAGTGACGGATAGGCAAGTCTATTATTCACCGCTTGCTTCTTCCACTCTGAAAAAGCGTTCACTGCAGCCATCGTTATTGATCGATGATATAGATGTTCTTGGAATATAAGGAATTAAGCGATAATTACTTCGGAAAATTGATAATGCCAAAAGAAAAGTGTAGGTGATACGAATGACAATGGAACAAAAAGAAGTACAAGCTCAGGCATACGATGAGAATCAGATACAGGTTTTGGAAGGCTTAGAAGCAGTTCGTAAACGTCCGGGGATGTATATCGGCACTACCTCTGCAAAAGGACTTCACCATCTTGTTTGGGAAATTGTCGATAACAGTATTGATGAGGCACTAGCGGGTTTCTGTACGGAAATCAAAGTGACGATCGAAAAAGACAATAGCATAACGGTAGTCGATAATGGACGGGGAATTCCAGTCGGGATCCATGAAAAAATGGGACGTCCCGCTGTAGAAGTAATCATGACGGTCCTTCATGCTGGCGGAAAGTTTGGCGGCGGGGGATATAAGGTCTCCGGCGGTCTGCACGGTGTCGGTGCATCTGTCGTTAATGCCCTATCGACGGTATTGGAAGTGTATGTCCATCGTGATGGCAAAATCCATTATCAGCAATTCAATCGCGGGGTTCCGAAGGAAGATTTGAAAATCATCGGGGAAACCGATCATACGGGTACGACGGTCCACTTCATTCCTGATGGCGAAATTTTTACGGAGTCGTTGGAGTACGATTTCGACACGTTAGCCACCCGTATCCGTGAGCTTGCGTTCCTGAATAAAGGCTTGAAACTCATCATTGAGGATAAACGTGAAGAAGAAGAGAAAATCAGGGAATATCATTATGAGGGCGGAATTAAATCTTATGTCGAGCACTTGAACCGTTCGAAAGAAGTGCTGCATGAGGAGCCGATTTTCATGGAAGGCGAGAAAGATGGGATTTCTGTCGAATTAGCTTTGCAATACAATGACAGCTACATCAGCAATGTCTTTTCTTTTGCCAATAATATTCACACCTATGAAGGCGGTACGCATGAATCGGGATTCAAGACGGCCCTGACCCGGGTCATCAATGATTATGCAAGGAAAAACGGTCTCCTGAAAGAAGCCGATTCCAATTTCTCCGGTGAAGATGTCCGGGAAGGCCTGACGGCAATCATTTCGATCAAGCATCCTGAACCCCAATTCGAAGGTCAAACGAAAACCAAACTTGGAAATTCAGAAGTAAGAACGGTAACTGATTCCATCCTTTCTGAGCGGCTTGATTCTTTCTTATATGAAAATCCGGCCGTGGCCAGGAAAATTGTCGATAAAGGGCAAATGGCAGCAAGGGCCCGTATGGCAGCCAAGAAAGCCCGTGAATTGACTCGAAGGAAGAGTGCGCTTGAAGTTTCCAACCTTCCGGGAAAATTGGCGGATTGTTCATCCAAGGACCCGGCTATCAGTGAATTGTACATCGTTGAAGGAAACTCGGCGGGAGGTTCGGCCAAGCAAGGGCGCGACCGTCATTTCCAAGCGATTTTGCCGCTAAGGGGTAAAATCCTGAACGTAGAAAAAGCAAGATTGGATAGAATCTTGCATAATGAGGAAATAGGCACGATCATCACCGCACTAGGAACGGGAATTGGTGATGAATTCAATATTGAAAAGGCCCGATATCATAAAATCGTCATCATGACCGATGCCGATGTGGATGGAGCCCATATCAGAACGCTGATGTTGACATTCTTCTACAGATATATGCGCAAAATCATCGAATATGGTTATATATACATTGCTCAGCCGCCACTTTTCAAAATCCAGCAAGGGAAAAAAGTGGATTATGCCTATAACGATCGACAGCTTGAAGAAATCATGGCGAGTTTGCCAAGCACTCCAAAGCCTAACCTGCAGCGCTACAAGGGGCTGGGGGAAATGAACCCCGAGCAATTATGGGAAACGACCATGAACCCTGAAACGAGAACGCTGCTTCAAGTCAGCTTGAAAGATGCGGCCGAGGCGGATGAAACATTCGAGATGCTGATGGGCGACAAGGTTGAGCCTAGACGTAACTTCATCGAAGAAAATGCAATTTATGTAAAAAATCTTGATGTTTGATTTTTTGACAGGATGCTCTTACATCCTGTTCTTTACATAGTTCTAGTAATATTAAACGAGAGTATAAGCTTTTTATAGGAGGTTGGCTCCATGTCAGAAAATGAAAGATCAGGTGTGAAAGAAATAAATATAAGTACCGAGATGCGGACATCTTTTTTGGATTACGCGATGAGCGTTATCGTGTCTCGTGCTTTGCCTGATGTAAGGGACGGTTTAAAACCGGTGCACCGAAGAATTCTTTATGCAATGAATGATCTTGGAATGACTTCGGATAAACCATTTAAAAAATCGGCACGTATTGTTGGGGAAGTAATCGGTAAGTATCACCCCCACGGTGATTCTGCCGTCTATGAAACGATGGTACGGATGGCGCAGCCCTTTAACTATCGTTATATGCTTGTGGATGGTCACGGGAATTTCGGTTCAGTCGATGGAGACCAAGCTGCTGCAATGAGGTATACAGAAGCAAGAATGTCGAAAATCTCGATGGAGCTGCTTCGTGATTTAAATAAAGACACGGTCAATTTCCAGGATAACTATGATGGTTCGGAAAGAGAGCCAGCCGTTATGCCAGCCCGTTTCCCTAACCTTTTGGTGAATGGTTCATCCGGTATAGCGGTAGGGATGGCAACCAATATTCCACCGCATCAATTAGGTGAGGTAATTGACGGCGTATTGGCTATAAGCAAAAATCCTGACATTACGATACCGGAGCTGATGGAATACATTCCAGGACCCGACTTCCCGACAGCCGGGTTAATCTTAGGCAGAAGCGGAATCAGGAAAGCCTATGAAACTGGAAAAGGGTCGATCATCCAGCGGGCGAAAGTGGAGATTGAAGAAAAACCTAATGGAAAACAGGTTATCCTAGTTAAAGAAATTCCTTATCAAGTGAATAAAGCAAGATTGATCGAAAAGATTGCCGAACTTGCCCGAGACAAGAAAATCGAAGGCATCACCGATTTACGGGATGAATCGGATCGCAATGGCATGCGCATCGTCATGGAGCTTCGCAAGGACGTTAATGCAAATGTCCTTTTGAATAACCTGTACAAGCATACTGCCATGCAGACAACCTTCGGGATCAATTTGCTTGCCTTGGTTGACGGTCAGCCAAAAGTATTGAACTTAAAACAATGCCTGCAATACTACTTACAGCACCAGCAGGTGGTCATACGCCGCAGGACGGAATTTGAATTGCGCAAAGCGGAGGCCCGCGCCCATATTTTAGAGGGCTTGAGGATTGCGCTGGATAATCTGGATGCGGTCATATCTTTAATCCGTAATTCACAAACTACCGACATTGCCCGTGAAGGGTTAATGACACAGTTTTCACTTTCCGAAAAACAGGCACAGGCCATTTTGGATATGCGTTTGCAGCGTCTGACTGGTTTGGAACGCGAAAAAATCGAAGATGAATATCAAGCATTAATGGCCATCATTGCAGAATATAAAGCGATTCTGGCTGATGAAGAAAAGGTTCTTGAAATCATCCGTGAAGAGCTTCTTGAAATCAAAGAACGTTTTAATGATAAGCGCAGAACGGAAATCACATTAGCGGGCTTTGAGAGCTTGGAAGATGAGGATCTAATCCCAGAGGAAAATATCATCGTGACGCTTACCCATAACGGTTATATTAAACGTCTGCCTGCAACGACATACCGCAGCCAAAAACGCGGCGGCCGCGGGATTCAGGGCATGGGAACGAATACAGATGATTTTGTCGGTCATTTGTTGACCACATCGACTCATGACACGCTATTATTCTTCACGAACAAAGGTAAAGTATACCGTTCGAAAGGATACGAAATACCTGAGTACGGCAGGACGGCAAAAGGCTTGCCGCTCATCAACCTATTGGAAGTGGATAAGGGCGAGTGGGTCAATGCCATCATACCGGTGAAGGAATTTGCCGATGATTGGTATTTATTCTTCACGACGCGGCACGGGATATCGAAGCGTACACCGTTGTCTTCTTTTGCCAACATCCGTAATAATGGGTTAATCGCTCTAGGTTTACGGGAAGATGATGAATTGATTTCCGTTCGTCTTACGAATGGAGATAAACAGATCATCATCGGAACGAAGTCCGGAATGATGATCCGTTTCCCAGAGACGGATGTACGGACGATGGGCCGTACTGCAGCAGGAGTGAAAGGGATATCCTTAAGGTCCGATGATGAAGTGGTCGGTATGGAAATCCTTGAAGATGATGAAGAAGTCTTGATCGTTACGAAAAATGGATATGGAAAAAGGACCTCTGCTGAGGAATACCGTATCCAAAGCCGAGGCGGCAAAGGGATAAAAACATGTAATGTAACGGAGAAAAATGGCGAACTGATCGCCGTGAAAACCGTTACGGGTGAAGATGAGGACTTGATGCTCATTACAGCTGCAGGTGTATTGATCCGGATGGAAGTCGAAGGCATCTCCAAAACGGGCCGTAATACTCAAGGGGTCAAACTGATCCGCCTTGAATCCGCAGACAATGAATATGTCTCGACGGTGGCCATCGTTGGTAGAGAAGAAGAAGAGGAAGCAGATATGGAGCAAGATCCAACAGCCGATCAAGAAACAATATCGGAACCCACTGTTGTGAGCGAGAATGAAGAAACCGAAAAAGATCCAGAAGAATAATGGTAAACGGCCCAGCGATAAAATGCTGGGCCTTTTTTGTTGGGTAAAAGGTCATGGGACTTGTGTTGAAAAAACGTATTTGTAGGTATATAATCATAAAGAAAGATAGTTATTACCATGTTTTTCAAGTGGAATGATATTCATTACTACTACTATCGAGGTGAACCGATTTGCTAGTAAAAACGCGCTATTTAACGGAAGGCTGTATTCTTTCCAAAGAAATCAGAGGTCTCGCCGACCGTCCTATCATGTATGAAAAAACAATATTGACCGCGGAGTCGATTGAGGCTTTGGAGGCTTTTTTAATTTCGGAGGTAAGCGTTGAAAAAACGTTGATTGATGGAAAGAAGTTTTTACCGAAAGAAGTGATAGATCCGGAATTGGACGAATTGGAAGAGTCGTCCGATTTTACCGATTTGTATCTTAAGTCCGTTCAAACTTATAAGCGATTATTCAGGAACTGGCAAGCCGGCAGCAAGGTAGAGGTGGCCATGATCCGTTTAATCATTATTCCCCTAGTGGATAAAGCACTGGAGGAACCAGGCAACATTTTAATGCTGCACCATTACTGCAATAAAGAGGACTACACCTTTCACCATGCCATTTCCATCGGATTAATAGGAAGCTATATTGCATCTAAAATGAAATACAGCAAGGCCGACGTCTACCAGGTGGCCATTGGCGGATGTCTCGCGGACTGTGGGATGGCTAAGGTCGCTCCAAGATTATTAAATAAGATGGAAGACTTAACTGCGGAGGATTATGAGGAGATCCACAATCACCCCATTTTCAGTTATAAAATGATAAAAGATAGCTCCATCATAAAGGACAGCGTAAAGATTGCGATACTAGAGCATCATGGAAGGCTGGATGGAACGGGTTATCCGAAAAGGCTGAAT
>NZ_PHNG01000814.1:0-5790 GCF_002803435.1 Bacillus sp. mrc49
GTCACTTTCCCAGGGGGCTTGCCGGTCATTTCATTTTTCACAGGCTGAATGATAATAGCATTAGCTGTTTGCATCATATCCTTTTTTCTCTTCATGGGTACCTGGCAGATCATGCCGAGGTCTTCAAGTTTCTTCATTAAACGTTGAACTGTTTTATAAGAAAGTTCAAGTTTGGCTGCAATCGTATTTTTACACATGTAGCTCACACCAAGTTGCTTGCAGCTGTAACGCTTTAAAAGCTCCAGGAGGGCAATAAGTCGTGATTGGACATCTGAACGCTTAATTTCCACACGGATGACGTCTCTGTATACTCGTACCGTTTTATTTAATTCTTCAATATCTGTGAAAGAGGATAGGTTGTTATATGATTCTTCATTGGAAATTACATCAATACGTTTTTTCATACTAAATCTGCTCCCTTTAGGAAAAGCAACGGTTCGCTTGATTCATGACAAACCATTGCTAACCTTCTGCATCTGTAATAAAATGCATGTGAAGGGTACAGCAGGAGTTTGCCTAGTCTAGTTAGGCGAATGGTTCAAAAAGTGTTACCAGCACTTTTCTGAACACGTTGTGCTCTTCTTTTTTTTGGTTCGCATTTTTTAGTATTCATAATTGGCTACTTGCGGTGCCGGCAAGACGGAGGTCTTATTTTCAGCCATCAAGACAGCCCTGCTTGCCGGGAAACGAATCTGCCTGGCAACACCGCGGACAGATGTCGTTCTCGAGCTTTCACCAAGACTGAAAAAGGCCTTTCCAAAAATCGATGTCGCCGCCCTTTATGGAGGCAGTGCAGAGCGGCATAAATCCTCACAGCTTATTATCTCCACGACTCATCAGCTTTTTCGTTTCATTGAAGCCTTTGACGTGATCATCGTCGATGAGGTCGATGCGTTTCCCTACTCCGCGGATGATTCCCTGCAATATGCGGTCAATAAGGCGAAAAAATCCTCTGCCGCAACCATCTACCTGACCGCCACGCCCTCGAAGCGTATGCAGCGATTGTATCGAAGCGGTAAATTGAAAGCCGTGACCATCCCGGCCCGTTACCATCGTCAGCCAATTCCTGTTCCGGAAATGAAGTGGTGCGGGAACTGGAGAAAAAGGTTTCTTGAAAAAAAGATGCCCCCCGTAATTAGCAGGTGGGTAAGTGAACGTCTGTTGAAAAACATCCCCTTCCTCTTGTTTTTTCCAAGCGTACAAGTGCTGGAGCAGGTCATTCCGCTATTTCAAACATTGTCTCCTAACTTGAAAATCGTCCACTCACAGCATCCAGAGCGAAAGGAAAGGGTGTTGGCATTAAGGAAAGGGGAGGTTCCTGGGTTATTGACCACGACCATCCTGGAACGCGGCGTCACAATCGAACGCCTGGAGGTGGCCGTGATCGGCTCGGAGCATGAAGTGTTTTCAGAAAGCGCCCTCGTGCAGATTGCCGGCCGGGTTGGAAGAAGCTTGGCCCACCCTTGCGGCACGATCACTTTTTTTCACTATGGTAAAAGTAAAGCGATGATCGAGGCGATCCATCACATCCGAATGATGAATGAGGCTGCCCTGAAAAGGGGGTTGCTCGATGCGTAGATGTTTGGTTTGTGATGAAGCGATGAAGGAGGCCCTGACATGGGGAACATTGCTTAAGCGGGGCGAGGCCAAGGCGATCTGCAAAGGATGCGAGGCGAAACTGGATAGGATAACCGGGGAGAGATGTTCATTGTGTTCAAGGGGGATGGACGGCCATTACAGCGGTGGGGGCACCTGCTTCGATTGCTCAAGATGGGAAAGGGATAAGGAGTGGTCCGGCTATTTGTCCAAGAATATATCGCTTTTTCACTATAATGAACACCTGAAAGAAATCATCGCCAAATATAAGTACCGCGGGGATTATGCATTGGCAGCGATTTTCGTTCCCTATTTGAGGGAGGTGCTGCAGGATATGGAGCATGACCTTGTGACGTGCATCCCGCTAAGTGCTGAACGGCTAAGGGAGCGGGGGTTCAACCAGGCACAGGCTTTGGCGGATGTTATTGGCATTCGTACAGTCGAGGTACTGACTCGGATCGATACGGAAAAACAATCAAAAAAATCAAGACATGAAAGAATCACGCTGCCGCAGGTTTTCCAGGTCATCAATGAGGAATTGCTGCGGGATCGATCGATTTTGGTCATCGATGACATTTACACAACCGGCACGACACTCAGGCAGGCTGCCAAAGCCTTGAAAAACGCTGGGGCGAAAGCCGTATCATCGATCACTTTGAGTAGGTGAAATAGCACAATTTTAAGAACTTCCTAAAGTATCGTACGTATTATTCGATATATACAGTACAAATCAATAATCGGTGTGATGGTGAAGGAGGGACCTTGATGGATATATCCAACTGTCCAAGCTGTAATTCGTTATTCGTTATGACTAAATTCCGTGATGTATGCGATGCCTGCCATAAAGAGGAAGAAGCTAAATATGATAAAGTGTATGCATATATTCGCAAGAAAATAAATCGAACGGCCTCCATGATGCAAGTGGTAAACGATACTGGTGTGGAAGAAATGCTCATCATTAAATTCGTGAAAACAGGTAAGCTAAGGATTTCGCAGTTCCCTAATTTAGGGATTCCCTGTGAAAAGTGCGGCACCCCTATCAAGAGCGGAAGGCTATGCGGCAATTGCAGCGATTCCCTGCGTACGGATTTGCAGGAATTCGAAGATGAAGAAAGGCGCAAGGCCTTCGGGAATGAGAAAAAAAATACTTATTACATGAAGGATGATCAAAAAGGGTAATTCATGGAAACATGTTGCATGATTTGCTAAAATATTCGATATTGAGAACAATTTTCGACAATAGATGTCGGACGAAAGATAACAGGAAACCATAAAAGATATCCAATCCTTGTCGATAATAATGATAGGGAGAATGATGCGGTCCATAGCCACTTCAATGGCCTGTCTGGGAAATCGTAAATTGGGATGGAAAAATCGACCGAAGGAGAGGATCTGGAATATGAAAATCAATAACGTCGGTGTGACAGGTGTTAACCCGTATAATCTTCAAGCCAATAAAGCAGGTAATATCAAGGAATCCAAGGCCAATGCCAAGGATAAAGTCGAAATTTCCTCAGCGGCAAAAGAAATGCAGCAATTATCTCCGATTCCTGCTGCAAGACAAGCAAAAGTGGATGAACTGAAGAAGCAAGTGGAGAATGGAACTTATAAATTGAATGCGCAAGCGACGGCTAAAGGTCTGATCGATTTTTACCGGAAATGATTTTTAAAAGATGATTGCATTGGACGGAAGGCATCAATTTCCGTCCCTCATTCATGAGGAGAGGAGGCAGCAAAATGTCTGTACGGAACATCATCGAGTCGCTTGAAAAATTGATCAAGCTCCATAAAAGCTTCAATCAATTGGCGATAAGAAAAACGGACCTTTTGAAAGCGAATGATACCGAAGCGATAACGGAACTGCTGATTCAGGAACAAAAGCATATGAAAGCGATCAGTCAAACGGATAAGGATAGAGAAGGGGCTGTCGCGGAATTTCTTCATGCAAGTGGAAAAGCGGGGCAGCCTGCCTCCATCCACACCGTAACCGAACTGACAGGACCGATCGAAACGGAAAAGCTTGCCCGGCTAAAGGGGGAATTGATTGAAGAAGTGGCTAAGCTGAAGGAGCGGAACAGTTTAAATCAGCAATTGATCTATCAGTCGCTTCAATTCATCAACGTCTCTTTGGATATGTTCAGGCCTCGGAATCAAAACCTGAATTACGGCAACCCGGTAAAAAAACCTGCCAAAAGCGGCATGGCAATGTTTGATTCAAAAGCTTAGGAAATGGAAGAAAAGGAGGCATGAGCAAATGATTTCAACCTTTATGGGTCTTGAGACGGCCAAGCGTGGATTATCTACCTCACAAGGAGCCTTGTACACAACAGGAAATAACGTAGCCAATGCCAATACATTAGGGTATTCAAGGCAAAGGGTCAACCTCGTCCAGACGCCGGGCTTCCCCACTGTCGGGATGAACAGCCCGCGGGTGGCCGGCCAAATCGGGACGGGCGTAGCGGCTGAAACGGTGCAGCGTATCCGCGATAGCTTTCTCGACGCTCAGTATCGGACACAAAGCAATAAAATCGGGTATTACGGGGCGATGAGCGAATCCTTGACCAAAATGGAGGGGGTCATGAACGAACCGACCGACAGCGGATTGGCTGCCACGATGGAGAAGTTCTGGAATTCACTGCAAGGGCTGACGGCGAACACGGAAAACTCAGGAGCGCGTGAAGTCGTTGCCTCGACAGGCGTCATGGTCGCAGATACCTTGAACTACTACTATAACTCGCTAACCAGCGTCCAAACGGATATCGGGAATCAGATCAACGTCAAAGCGAACGAAATCAACACGCTCATCAGCAGCATCGATCAGCTTAACCAACAAATCAGCAAGGTCGAGCCGCATGGCTATATCCCCAATGACTTGTATGATAAACGTGACGTTCTGGTCGATAATCTCTCGCAGCTTGTCAGCATAAAAGTGCAAAACGTCATTCCGACGGATTATGGCAGGGCCAGCGATGTAGCGACAGGACTGTACAATATCGAATTGATGCAGGAGGATGGTTCTTCCTATAAGCCCCCTATCAATCTGATCAGCGTCAATCAAACGGGGATGGTGGGAACGTCGAAAGTCGAAGTCGGCTATGACAAAACGACAGGCATGGTCGATGGAGTGAAAGTCGGGTCAAAAACATTGACGGACTACAAGTTTTCAGGAGAACTGTCGGGCTTGATCAACAGCTTTGGTTACAAAAAGGCTGATGGCACGATCGGCGGAGCTTATCCGGATATGCTGAAAAAGCTCGATAATATGACGGCTGCCTTCGTGAACGAGTTCAATGCCATCCACAAACAGGGGTATGCATTGGGCGACGGCAACCAATCAGTCCTGAACTTTTTCGAGATCGAATCAGGTAAGAGCGCTGCCCAAAGCATCAAGGTGAATGGCGAGATCATAAAAGATCCATCGAAGATTGCCGCAGGCGGTAAAAGCGGCGGAGCATCCGGAGACAATGAAAACGCTAAACTCCTGGCGGACTTGAAGAAAAAGGCGTTTAGTGAGTACTCGACGAAGGACCAAAATTCAAAAGAATTGACGGGAAGCTTCGACACGTATTATGCCGGTATCATCGGCAAGCTTGGTGTGGATTCCCAAAGCGCCCAAAAGAACCTATCCAACTCGGTTGTGCTTGCCACTTCCGTCAATCAAAATAGGGATTCCGTCAGCTCCGTATCGCTTGATGAAGAAATGACGGACATGATCAAATTCCAGCAGGCATACAACGCTTCTGCAAGGATGATGACGATGATGGACGAAATGCTCGATAAGATCATCAACGGAATGGGCACGGTAGGCCGATAAGAGGAGTGAATGAACATGCGAGTAACGCAATCGATGCTAACCAATAATATGTTAACCAACTTAAGCGGCAGCTACGAAAAGATGGCCAAGCTGCAAGAGCAGGTTTCCTCTCAAAAGAAATTCTCCAAACCATCCGACGATCCCGTTGCAGCCATGATGGGCATGGGATACCGTACCAATTTGAATCAAATCGGACAGTATCAGAGCAATATTTCCGAGGCGACAAATTGGATCGACAGTACGGATGATACCATTTCTGAAGCGGTTTCCACGATGCAGCGGATTCGGGAGATAACGGTTCAAGGAAGCAATGGCACGTACGAAGGAGATCAATCGAAAAACATTTCAGAGGAAATCAAGCAATTGAAGGAACATCTCAT
>NZ_PHNG01000812.1:0-8890 GCF_002803435.1 Bacillus sp. mrc49
AAGCTAAAACGATTCATAAAAACGAGTAGGGGGTAAATATCCATGAATGAGATAACGATAATCGGCCTTGGTGCAGGGGACTTGGACCAGCTTCCGCTAGGGATTTATAAAAAATTGACACAAGTCCAACAATGCTTCTTAAGGACGATCGATCATCCTGTGATCGAGGAATTGAAAGCGGAGGGCATCCATTTCACGGCTTTTGATTGGATATATGAAAAGCACGACCAATTTGAAGCGGTATATGAAGAAATTGCCGAAACATTATTACAAGCGGCTTTGAACCAGTCCGTTTTATATGCGGTTCCCGGTCATCCGATGGTTGCCGAAAAAACGGTCCAGCTGCTGCTTGAAAAAGGGCCTGCGCTTGGAGTGGACATAAAGCTGGAAGGCGGACAAAGCTTCCTCGATCCCTTGTTCCAAGCTGTTCGCATCGATCCGATCGAGGGGTTCCAGCTATTGGATGGGACGGACCTTTCCCCCAATGACCTGCATATCACCCAGCATATGATAATCGGCCAGGTGTATGATGCATTCAGCGCTTCGAATGTGAAGCTTACTTTAATGGAGAAGCTCCCGGATGACTACGAGGTATTCATCGTTACAGCGGCAGGCAGCAGCAAGGAAAAAGTGACAAAATGCGCTCTGTTCGAGCTTGACCGTCAGTTGGAATTAAGTAACTTGACGAGTGTATATGTCCCTCCTGTCAGAGAAGAAGCGCTGCAATACCGCGAGTTTTTCAAGCTGCGGCAAATCATTGCCCAGCTTAGGGGACCTGACGGTTGTCCTTGGGATAAGAAACAAACACATGAAAGCTTGAAGAAATACCTGATAGAAGAGGCATACGAGCTTATTGATTCCATTGATGAAGAAGATGATGAGGGCATGGTCGGCGAGCTTGGGGATGTCCTGCTTCAAGTGATGCTCCATTCGCAAATCGGCGAAGATGAGGGCATGTTCACGATAGATGATGTAATCGAGGGCATTACGGCCAAAATGATTCGACGCCATCCCCACGTATTCGGCGATGTGGATGTGAATGACGAGGAAGACGTAATGGTGAACTGGCAGAAAATCAAAGCGGAGGAGAAAGGCAGCGAACTAACGCTCCAGCCTTCAATATTGGATGGAATCGAGAAATCCTTGCCAAACTTACTACGCGCCGAAGAATATCAGAAAAGAGCTGCAAAGGTTGGCTTTGATTGGGACGAGGTTTCCGAAGCATGGAAAAAGGTTATAGAGGAAGTGCATGAATTAGAAGAAGAAATGGTATCTCCGGATTGTGATGTGGAAAGAATTCAATCGGAGCTGGGCGACCTCTTTTTTGCGCTTGTCAACATTTCACGTTATTATGACATACAAGCGGAGGAAGCCGTCTACAAAGCGAACCGGAAATTTCATCAGCGTTTTACATATATAGAACAATGCATCCTAAAGACAGGCAAAAAGTTTGAAGATCATTCTTTGGAAGAGCTGGATTCATACTGGGATGAGGCAAAGGCTAAAGGACTTTAATCAAGGGGGAAAATTAGAATGTCGATGAGATTGGATAAATTCCTGAAAGTATCAAGGTTGATCAAGCGCCGCACACTTGCGAAGGAAGTTGCGGACAAAGGGCGGATCACGATTAACGGGCAACAGGCAAAAGCGAGCTCGAATGTGAAGGATGGCGACGAATTGACTGTACGTTTCGGTCAAAAGCTGGTGACGGTACGAGTCGATAAAATCCAGGAAACGACGAAAAAAGATGCGGCAGCAGAAATGTATACGATCGTAAAGGAAGAAAAGCTGGCAGAGGAGTAAGGACAAGCTTGGTTCTATTTCCCTTCTTACGGACATACACTTGTACAAAATCAGTGGTACTGTGAGGGATGAAAAAATGAGCCAATTTATTGAACCGAATAATGCTGGTTATACAAAGGGAACGATCCAAGAGCATGATGTAACGATGAAAGGCCGCCGTTTACTGGAAATTACCGGAGTCAAGCAAGTGGAAAGCTTTGATAATGAAGAGTTCCTGCTCGAAACGTCAATGGGATTCCTATCGATACGAGGGCAAAACCTGCAAATGAAAAATTTGGACGTTGATAAAGGCATCGTATCCATTAAAGGGAAGATTTTCGACCTTGTTTATCTAGATGAGCAATCAGGGGAGAAGGCTAAAGGCTTCTTTGGCAAATTGTTCAAATGACATTAACGATCCAATTTTATACGTTGCTAGCGATGATTGGCATGGGCAGTGGTTTTGGAGCTGCCCTGGATACGTATAGCCGGTTTCTAAAGCGTTCCGAGAGGAAAAGGTGGATTGTGTTCATCCACGATTTCCTTTTCTGGATCATTCAAGGTCTGCTTATCTTTTATGTTTTATTTTTAGTGAACGAGGGAGAGTTTCGCTTCTATTTATTTTTGGCCTTATTTTGCGGTTTCGCTGCATATCAAGCATTGTTCAAAGGGTTCTATCAGCGGTTGTTGGAATTATTGATACATCTGGTGATAAAGTTGGCAAGATTTATCACCAATTCTGTTCACATGCTGATATTTCTTCCGATAAAATGGGTAATAGTATCCATAATAGCCATCGTGATGGGGCTAGGCAAATTCGCCTTCGCATTATTGAAATGGGCAGGGAAAATCGTTCTCTTTATTTTAAATGTATTCTGGAAGCCAATAAAATGGATGTTGACCTATATATGGAATTTATTGCCGGTTTTTGTTACGAAAAACGTCGGGAAGTTTTATAATAAAGGAAAAGGGATTTTATTGAAAATAAAGAATTCTATAAGTAGAACGCTGAATGGATGGAGAAATAAAAAGAAATGATGAGAGGAGTGATAAAATATGAGTAGCCTTCGTAAAAGGAAAGTGGCAAAAATAGAAAATGCCTACGTCGCCCAACAAGAGAAAAAAGTACAAACAGTAGAAAAAAAGAGGCGCGGTCTAATGCGTAGACTAACTCTTTATTCAGTTTTTGCGGCTCTCTTTTTAATTTTGGCTGTTACCACCCTCGTTACGCAAAATGCTGCACTTGATGAGAAAGTTCAACAGAAGAAGGAAATGCAAGTTAAGCTGGCTAAATTGGAAAAAGACGAAACCCTTCTTAAGGAAGAAATCGTCAAACTTAATGATGACGATTATATTGCGAAAATAGCCAGACGGGATTATTTCCTATCGGACAATGGCGAGATCCTTTTTACGCTTCCAAAAGGTAAGGAAGATAGTGACTAATATTGACACTGTTTTTTTACTTTCGTTATAATATAGTATGAAGAGATTTTTTAACATTTCTAAGGAGGAACATTTTTTTTATGTCAATCGAAGTAGGCAGCAAGTTACAAGGTAAAGTAACAGGCATAACTAATTTTGGTGCATTTGTAGAGCTCCCTCAAGGTTCCACTGGTCTCGTCCATATCAGTGAAGTGGCTGATAATTATGTCAAGGATATCAATGACCATTTAAAAGTGGGCGATACAGTTGAGGTGAAAGTCATCAATGTGGAAAAAGATGGCAAGATTGGCTTGTCCATAAAAAAAGCGATAGACCGTCCTGAAGGTGAGCAAAAACCTGCATACACACCACGTCCGCGCCAAGGAAGAGGGAATGACAGCCGTTCCAAAGACTTCCGCTCAAAAGGTAACAGTTTTCAGCCAAAGGAAAACTTTGAGCAAAAAATGGCAAAATTCTTAAAAGATAGCGAAGACCGCTTAACGACCCTCAAACGTAGCACCGAAACGAAACGGGGAGGTCGAGGAGGAAGACGCGGATAAAACTGCTGCTGAAATAATAGATTAGCAACTTTTCCTGTGAATACTTTCATAGTGTAGATAAAGGCAGGCAGCTTGCTTGTCTTCTTTTAATTGTATCTAAGAAGTTCCGTGAATCACGCCAAAAAAAGCGCTCCTGTACACTAGTGTGCAGGAGCGCTTTTTCTTGTCTTTTGGGATGACCCGTACGGGATTCGAACCCGTGTTACCGCCGTGAAAGGGCGGTGTCTTAACCGCTTGACCAACGGGCCAGGAAAAAAATAAGGATAGCGGCAGAGGGGATCGAACCCCCGACCTCACGGGTATGAACCGTACGCTCTAGCCAGCTGAGCTACGCCGCCATAATGGTAAGTGCTACTGAAGCACAAGTTATATCTTACATTCGTGAGGAAGGAATGTCAACAAAAAAAATAAAGATTATCTATTTCCATTTTCCTGATGATTTATTCATGTTATTATCCGCAAAAATAACCTAAAAACTTTGCTTTTCTTCAAAAAAAAAGGAACATCCGTTTCTGTATTGGGAAAAACCGGACAAAAACCTGTATACAAATGATTGTTCAAGAAGAATTTCGTCGAACGTTTTTCCAATATGCTTTTAAAATTCTGACAAAAAAATGACAATGGCCTCTTTATAATAAAAATCACTAATACGAATGGGGTGTTGAAATGGAAAAAGTAGAAAGACCAATGTTGGAACCTCTTGGAGATGTTCAATTAAAAGAAGCGAAGGCAGGGGCCATCAATTGGATCCAGCAGCTGCAAATGAAATCGGAGGATATATTCATAAAGAAAGGCATTTCTTTAGCTATTATCGGTTTTTTATTAGGACGGGCATTAATCCTCTCGCAGCTGGCACCATTTGGACTTCCGTTTTTCGCAGCCGTATTCCTCATGAGACGTGACAGGGCTCCGCTGGCATTATTCGGATTGATTGCAGGGGGGCTCACCGTTCACTATTCCAATAGTTTAATCATATTCGCATCGGCTTTCCTGCTCCTGCTTTTTCATAAGATCAAGAAGCCCGCCGTCGAAGGACAATTCAAGACGATGTCGATGTACGTATTCGCTTCAATGTTCCTGGTCAACCTGGCCGAGCAATATCTGGTGTTCCGAACGATTCAGCTGTACGACCTTATGATGATAGGGGTGGAGGCGGGACTAGCCATGATATTGACCTTGATCTTCATACAGTCGATTCCGCTGCTGACGATCCGGACAAGATCCCAATCATTGAAGACGGAGGAAATCGTCAGTATCATCATCTTGCTGGCATCGGTGATGACCGGAACGATTGGCTGGATGATATATGATCTATCACTCGACCATATATTCTCACGATACTTGGTACTTCTCTTCGGGCTGGCAGGAGGGGCCGCCATAGGCTCCACTGTAGGTGTAGTAACCGGACTGATATTTTCGCTTGCAAGTATTTCCAGCCTTTATCAAATGAGCCTGCTTGCTTTTTCCGGCCTGCTTGGGGGCCTGCTGAAGGAGGGACGGAAAATAGGGGTCGCTAGCGGCCTCTTGATCGCCACATTACTGATAGGTCTATATGGCGAGGGCACCAATAATATAATGGTCACACTTTATGAATCACTTGTTGCCGTGGCGTTATTTATATTGACTCCATCATCGATCATCAACAAAATAGCGAAGCATATACCGGGAACTGTTGAGAATTCCGATGAACAGCAGCAGTATGCCCGCAAGGTGAGGGATGTTACCGCTCAAAGGGTTGAGCAGTTCTCACACGTTTTCGAGGCGCTCTCGAATAGCTTCTCCCAGGTGGATGAAAGGGGGAGATTGGAGGAAGATGAGAAGGAATTCGATTATTTTTTAAGTAATGTGACGGAAAAGACATGCCAGCTCTGTTTTAAAAAGGAACAATGCTGGGCCAAAAACTTTAATACAACCTATGACGGCATGCAGGAAATCATGCTTCAATTAAGTGAAAATAATGGACAAATCCCGCAAAAAACTGCGAAGGAATGGGGGAAATACTGTACTCGCGGGCCTCAGGTCATCGGGGCTATAGCCCAGGAGCTCACCTACTTCGAGGCAAACCAAAAACTGAAAAGGCAGGTGAAGGAAAGCAGGAAACTAGTGGCGGACCAGCTGCGCGGCGTTTCTGCAGTGATGGATGATTTCGCAAAAGAAATTCAAAGGGAACGGAAAAACCATCATTTACATGAGGAATCCATTATGGAGGCCATTCAGGATTTTGGCCTGCATATCGGTTATGTTGAAATATACAGCCTGGAGCAAGGCAATGTGGATATAGAGATGAGTGTCCCATACTGCCAGGGCAGGGGCGAATGTGAAAAACTGATCGCGCCGATGCTTTCGGACATATTGGGAGAAACGATCGTCGTTCATTCAGAAGAATGTGCAACATATCCAAACGGGCAATGTGAGGTGATATTTAGGTCAGCAAAAAAATTCACGGTCGAAACGGGTGTGGCTCACGCTGCCAAGGGGGGAGGGCTTGTATCAGGAGATAGTTATACGACGATGGAAATCGGCTGCGGTAAATTTGCGATAGCCATCAGTGATGGCATGGGAAATGGGGAAAGGGCCCATTTTGAAAGCACGGAAACATTGAAGCTGCTGCAAAAATTCTTACAATCGGGAATAGAAGAAAAAATAGCCATTAAATCCGTAAACTCCGTTTTATCACTACGCACTACCGATGAAATATTTTCAACTCTTGATTTAGCAATGATTGATCTTCAGGACGCAAAGGCTAAGTTTTTGAAAATCTGTTCAATACCGAGCTTCATAAAAAGGGGAGATAGAATCATAAAAATTGAATCGAGTAACCTTCCGATGGGAATCATCCAGGATTTTGATGTTGATGTTGTATCGGAAGAGTTGAAGGCGGGAGACATATTGATCATGATGAGCGATGGGGTGTTCGATGGACCGTCACATGTGGAAAATATCGAGTTCTGGCTCAAACGAAAAATCAAGGAAATGGAGACGGACGATCCACAGGAAATTTCCGATTTAATATTGGAAGAAGTCATCCGGACGAAAGGGATCATAGATGATGATATGACAGTGGTAACTTCAAAAATAAAACATAATACGCCGAAATGGGCTTCCATTCCCGTTTCCTCGAAAAACAAAAAGGCCCAGTAGGACATTTATATAAAAAATATCCGAATTCATGAATGAGGTGATGGAATGGTGGACGGGTAAAAGGTAAAAAGGTTGAACGCCAAAGGAAATTCCCGTGACTCTTGTTAATGTGACTTGATTGCGCATGCCGCTTGCGTATAAATTCCCTTTTTTTAGTCAATTATGGTAACAGATTGAAAAGAAGGGAGAGCAAAACATGAAAGCAGGAACATTAAGACAGATTTTGCTTATTACCGACGGATGTTCGAATCATGGTGAGGAGCCATCTGCCATGGCTGAACTAGCAAGGGAGCAAGGCATAACCATCAATGTCATAGGCGTCATGGAAAATGATGTGATTGATGAAAAGGGACTGAAGGAAATCGAGAAGATTGCCGGCTCGGGAGGCGGTGTAAGCCAAATCGTCTATGCCCAGCAGCTGTCCCAAACCGTGCAAATGGTCACCCAAAAGGCAATGACTCAAACCATACAGGGAGTAATCAATCGTGAACTTCAACAAATACTGGGAGATTCAAGCACGATGGAGGATCTCCCCCCGGAAAAACGAGGCGAAGTGATGGAGGTGGTCGACGAGCTTGGGGAAACAAGCAAGCTTGAAGTGTTGATCCTTGTAGATACCAGCGCAAGCATGAAACATAAGCTTCCTACCGTAAAAGATTCTTTATTGGACCTTTCCCTCAGTATGAACGCAAGAATGGGTGACAGCCGTTTTTCCGTGTTCGTATTTCCTGGGAAAAGAAAGGATGTGGAAAAGTTGCTGGATTGGACCCCCAACCTTGAAGCCCTGACGGCAACTTTTCCTAAGCTCAGTACGGGCGGACTCACTCCGACAGGTCCGGCCATTCGCGAAGCGTTGACCTATTTCAATAAAAAACGTTCATTGAGGGGATTGTTATCACATGATGATGAACAATACTTTGAGGAATCAATGTAAACTACTGCCTGGAAGTACCGTCATTGGGAAATGGAATAAAAACCAGTACAAAATCTTGAAGGAATTGGGGTGTGGCGCCAACGGCATCGTCTATTTGGTGGAAAACGGAAATCGTCATTATGCTCTAAAGCTCAGTGATAATGGGACGTCCATTATATCGGAGATGAATATCCTAAAATCCTTTTCAAAGGTCCAGGGGTCTACCCTTGGACCTTCCTTTTTGGAAGCGGACGATTTCATCAAATCAGGAAAGCAGCTCCCCTTTTATGTCATGGAATATATCCATGGACACGATTTTTTGCGTTTCATCGAAAAAAAGGGAGCATCGTGGATCGGTGTCTTGATGCTTCAGCTATTAACCAGTTTATCGGCCCTGCATGCAAATGGTTGGGTGTTCGGTGATTTAAAGCCAGAGAATTTGATCGTGACTTCTCCCGCCTATAAGGTGCGCTGCGTCGATGTAGGGGGAACGACCTTGATTGGCCGTTCAGTCAAGGAATTCACGGAGTTCTTTGATAGAGGTTACTGGGGGCTTGGTTCGAGGAAGGCCGATCCGCAATATGACTTGTTCGCTGTGGCGATGATCATCATCAATTCAGCCTACCCGGGACGTTTCCATAAGAAAGGGGAGGGGTATAGTCAGCTAAATGACTTGATTAAGCAGAAAAAGGAACTTCTCCCCTATAGAAAAATGCTGGATAAAGCGCTGCACGGGAAGTACGATTCAGCGCTTCAAATGAGGGAGGATTTAGTTGCTGTGTTGAGTAAGCAAAGCCACCAGAAGAAAACGGGGACTGTCCAGGCGGCGGCAAGCAAGCCTGCGACAAGGCAGGCAAGAAGGTCCCAAAACCATTCCAACAAGAAGCGGGGAGGACTGTTTGAGACTTTTTTACTTGTTGCGATCATATCGATGCTCTATGTTCTCTACATATATGAACAGTTGTTATGATATAGTTAATTAACGAATATCATGAAATAGTTGGTACCATTTCATGTTTTGAACCGTATTAACTATTACCTGTCCATAAAGAAGGAAGATTGTATGTTAAAG
>NZ_PHNG01000811.1:0-28724 GCF_002803435.1 Bacillus sp. mrc49
GTGTACCATACCTAGTAGTATTCATGAACAAATGCGACATGGTTGATGACGAGGAACTTCTTGAATTAGTAGAAATGGAAATCCGTGATCTTCTAACTGAATACGATTTCCCTGGCGATGACATTCCAGTTATCAAAGGTTCTGCCCTTAAAGCTCTTCAAGGAGAAGCTGCTTGGGAAGAAAAAATCCATGAATTAATGACAGCTGTTGACGAGTACATCCCAGAACCAACTCGTGACACTGACAAACCATTCATGATGCCAGTTGAGGATGTATTCTCTATCACTGGTCGTGGAACAGTTGCTACTGGTCGTGTTGAGCGTGGACAAGTTAAAGTCGGTGACGTTGTTGACATCATCGGTTTCAACGAAGAATCAAAACCAACAACAGTAACAGGCGTTGAAATGTTCCGTAAGCTTCTTGACTACGCTGAAGCTGGAGACAACATCGGTGCACTACTTCGTGGTGTATCTCGTGAAGATATCCAACGTGGACAAGTTCTTGCTAAACCAGGTACAATCACACCGCACACAAGCTTCAAAGCAGAAGTTTATGTTCTTTCTAAAGAAGAAGGTGGACGTCACACTCCATTCTTCACAAACTACCGTCCTCAGTTCTACTTCCGTACAACTGACGTAACTGGTATTTGTAACCTTCCTGAAGGCGTAGAAATGGTTATGCCTGGAGACAACATCGAAATGACTGTAGAACTTATCGCTCCAATCGCTATCGAAGAAGGTACTAAATTCTCTATCCGTGAGGGTGGACGTACTGTTGGCGCTGGCGTAGTTGCTACAATCACTGAGTAATTGATACAATAATAAAGATTGGAAGGGACGCCTTCAGAAAAAAAGCAGATGGGACGCCATCTGCTTTTTTTTGTTTTGACGCGAATAATTCCTTCTATATTATCGTTAATAAATTCGTGCCATTCCGTTGAAAAGTCATGCAGCGATCATTTGAAGAATATGGATAGGGAAGACCTTGAAGAATGTACTTGTAAATAGTTGAGATAGTATGTATAATAATAAAAGTGTGTTGCACAAGAAAAGTCTAAGTTTCACTTGCTTTCTACTTGTGCATTATGTATAATAGACAATGTTGGTCTTTGACTGCGATGATATGGAAGGTTGCTGACACACCCGGCCGCTTTGCCATGGCGAGTGTGTGGGAAATTTCCATTGAGAAGGTCTATTTTAAAATAGGCGAAAAGGAGGGAAAATTATGGCAAAACAAAAGATTCGTATCCGTTTAAAAGCATATGATCACAGAATCCTTGATCAATCTGCTGAGAAAATTGTTGAAACTGCAAAACGTTCTGGTGCGGCTGTATCTGGTCCAATTCCATTACCTACTGAAAGATCGGTTTATACGATCCTACGTGCGGTTCATAAATACAAAGATTCTCGTGAACAATTCGAAATGCGTACGCATAAACGTCTAATCGACATCGTTAACCCAACTCCACAAACAGTTGATTCATTGATGCGTTTAGATTTACCATCAGGCGTTGACATTGAAATCAAATTATAATTCATATAAATATGAACAATTACTCTAGGAGGTGTGACTTATGACCAAAGGAATCTTAGGAAGAAAAATCGGTATGACTCAAGTTTTTGCTGAAAACGGTGAACTTATCCCGGTAACAGTTATCGAAGCTGCTAACAACGTGGTTCTTCAAAAGAAAACTGTTGAAACTGATGGCTATGAAGCAGTTCAAGTTGGTTTTGAAAACAAACGTGAAAAGCTTTCTAACAAACCTGAAAAGGGACATGTTGAAAAAGCAAATACTACTCCTAAGCGCTTCATTCGCGAATTCCGCGGAACGGATCTTACTGAATATGAGATCGGTCAAGAAGTCAATGTAAGTATTTTCGCTGAAGGCGATTTAGTAGATGTATCAGGAGTTTCAAAAGGTAAAGGTTTCCAAGGCTCTATCAAGCGTCATGGACAATCTCGCGGACCAATGTCTCATGGTTCTCGTTACCACCGTCGCCCAGGTTCAATGGGTCCTGTAGCTCCAAACCGCGTATTCAAAGGTAAACTATTACCAGGACGTATGGGTGGGGAACAAATTACTGTTCAAAACTTAGCTATCGTTAAGGTTGATGTTGAACGTAACCTACTATTGATCAAAGGTAATGTACCAGGTGCTAGAAAAGCGTTGATCAAAGTTAAAACTGCTGTTAAAGCAAAGTAATTTCCGAGAAAGGAGGAGCAATAGAATGCCAAAAGTTACATTGTTCAACCAAACAGGTTCACAAGTTGGCGACATCGAGCTGAATGAATCCATCTTTGGTATCGAACCTAACAATCATGTATTATTTGAAGCAATCATCATGCAACGAGCTTCCTTACGTCAAGGAACTCACAAAGTTAAAAACCGTTCTGAAGTTGCAGGCGGTGGACGCAAACCTTGGAAACAAAAAGGAACTGGACGTGCGCGTCAAGGTTCTATCCGTTCTCCACAATGGCGTGGCGGTGGCGTTGTTTTTGGACCAACTCCAAGATCTTACGCTTACAAGCTACCTAAAAAGGTTCGTCGTCTAGCTATTAAATCTGCATTGTCTGCAAAGGCATTGGAAGAGAACATTTTGGTACTTGAAAGCTTGTCTTTCGAAGCTCCAAAAACAAAAGAATTTGTAGCTGTACTTAAAAACCTTTCCGTTGATACTAAAACGTTGATCGTTACTGACGGTTTAGATGAGAAAGTTGCTCTTTCTGCACGTAACATCCCTGGTGTTACTGTAGTGGAAGCTGTTGGTCTTAATGTTCTTGATGTTGTATCACACAACAAATTGATCTTGACTAAATCAGCTGTCGAAAAAGTAGAGGAGGTGCTTGCATAATGGATGCACGCGATATCATTAAGCGCCCCGTAATCACTGAACGCTCTTCAGACGTAATGGCTGAAAAAAAATATACATTTGAAGTTGATGTTAGAGCTAACAAAACTCAAGTTAAAGATGCTGTTCAAGAAATTTTCGGCGTTAAAGTTGAGAAAGTTAACATCATGAACTACAAAGGTAAATTCAAACGCATGGGCAAACACGCAGGCTATACTAACAAGCGCCGTAAAGCAATTGTTAAATTAACTGCTGACAGCAAAGAAATCGAGCTATTCGAGGCTTAATTCATTAGAGAAGGAGGGAAATACAAATGGCGATTAAGAAGTATAAACCTACCTCTAACGGTCGACGTAATATGACAACTTCCGATTTTGCTGAGATCACTACAGACAAACCGGAAAAATCATTACTTGCTCCTTTACACAGCAAAGGCGGCCGTAATAACCAAGGTAAGTTAACAGTTCGTCATCAAGGTGGCGGCCACAAGCGTCAATACCGTATCATCGATTTCAAACGGAATAAAGATGGTATACCAGGACGCGTTGCTACTATTGAGTACGATCCAAATCGTTCTGCAAACATTGCATTAATTAATTACGTTGATGGAGAAAAACGTTATATCCTAGCTCCGAAAAACCTAGAAGTAGGTTTGGAAATCATGTCAGGTCCAGAAGCTGACATTAAAGTGGGTAACGCTCTTCCTCTTATTAACATCCCAGTTGGTACAGTAATCCATAACATCGAGCTTAAACCAGGTAAGGGTGGACAATTAGTCCGTTCAGCAGGTACATCTGCACAAGTACTTGGTAAAGAAGGCCGTTATGTACTTGTACGTTTAAACTCAGGTGAGGTTCGTATGATTCTTGCTACTTGCCGTGCTTCCATCGGTCAAGTTGGTAACGAACAACATGAACTTATCAACATTGGTAAAGCTGGTCGTAACCGTTGGTTAGGTAAACGCCCAACAGTTCGTGGATCAGTAATGAACCCGAATGATCACCCACACGGTGGTGGTGAAGGTAAAGCTCCAATCGGACGTAAATCACCAATGTCTCCATGGGGTAAACCAACTCTTGGATTCAAAACACGTAAGAAGAAAAACAAATCCGATAAATTTATCGTACGTCGTCGTAAAAAATAACGGGATTGACCTACGGTTCATATATCGAACCGTAGAACAGTCACGAAGGGAGGTACTCGCATGGGTCGTAGCTTAAAAAAAGGGCCTTTTGTTGATGATCATTTATTGGTAAAAGTTGAAAAGTTAAATGAAGCTGACAAGAAACAGGTAGTTAAAACTTGGTCTCGTCGCTCAACAATCTTCCCGCAATTCATCGGACATACAATCGCTGTTTATGACGGTCGTAAGCATGTGCCGGTTTATGTAACAGAAGATATGGTAGGACACAAACTAGGCGAATTCGCGCCTACACGCACTTATAAAGGTCACGCAAGTGATGACAAGAAAACAAGACGTTAATGAGAGGAGGGCATCTCATGCAAGCTAAAGCTGTCGCTAAAACAGTTCGTATTGCTCCTCGTAAAGTGCGTTTAGTCGCAGATCTAATTCGAGGAAAACAAGTAGGTGAAGCAGTAGCGATTCTTCGCTTAACACCAAAATCTGCTTCTCCAGTCGTAGAAAAAATTCTGAAATCTGCTATCGCAAATGCAGAACATAACTACGAAATGGATATTAATAACCTAGTCGTTTCAGAGGCATACGTTAACGAAGGACCAACATTAAAACGTTTCCGTCCTCGCGCTCAAGGTCGTGCGAGTGCAATCAACAAACGTACTAGTCATATTACAATCGTTGTATCAGAAAAGAAGGAGGGGTAATCTGTGGGTCAAAAGGTAAATCCAATCGGTATGCGTATCGGGATAATCCGTGACTGGGAATCCAAATGGTACGCTGATAAAGACTACGCAGTTCTTATGCATGAAGACATCAAAGTTCGTGAATATATCGCGAAACGCTTAAACGATGCTTCAGTGTCCAAAGTTGAAATCGAACGTGCAGCTAACCGTATCAATGTATCTGTCCACACTGCTAAACCAGGAATGGTTATCGGTAAAGGCGGTACAGAGGTCGAAGCACTTCGTAAAGCTTTGAACCAGCTGACTGGCAAAAGAGTTCATATCAATATCATCGAAATTAAAAGAGCAGATCTTGACGCAAAATTGGTTGCTGAAAACATCGCTCGTCAATTAGAAAACCGTGTTTCATTCCGTCGTGCTCAGAAGCAAGCTATCCAACGCACAATGCGTTCAGGCGCTAAAGGAATCAAAACTCAAGTTTCTGGTCGTCTTGGCGGTGCTGATATTGCTCGTGCTGAACATTACAGCGAAGGAACAGTTCCACTTCACACACTTCGTGCTGACATAGATTATGCTCATGCTGAAGCAGATACTACTTACGGTAAGCTAGGCGTGAAAGTTTGGATCTACCGTGGAGAAGTTCTTCCTACTAAGAAGAAATCTGAGGAAGGAGGAAAATAATATGTTATTGCCAAAACGCGTAAAATACCGTCGTGAACACCGCGGTAAGATGAGAGGGATGGCTAAGGGCGGCACTGAAGTTCATTTCGGAGAATTTGGACTTCAAGCTCAAGAAGCTTCCTGGATCACTAACCGCCAAATCGAAGCAGCTCGTATCGCGATGACTCGTTATATGAAACGTGGAGGAAAAGTTTGGATCAAGATCTTCCCAAGCAAACCTTACACAGCTAAGCCGCTTGAAGTACGGATGGGTTCCGGTAAAGGTGCTCCTGAAGGTTGGGTAGCAGTAGTTAAACCGGGCAAAGTATTGTTTGAAATCTCTGGTGTATCTGAAGAGGTGGCAAGAGAAGCATTGCGCCTTGCAGCACACAAACTTCCAATCAAATGTAAGTTTGTAAAAAGAGAGGAAATTGGTGGTGAAACAAATGAAAGCTAATGAAATCAAAGATCTAACCACTGCTGAAATTGAACAAAAACTAAAATCTCTTAAAGAAGAACTATTTAATCTTCGTTTCCAGTTAGCTACTGGACAACTTGAAAATACAGCTCGCATCCGTGAAGTTCGCAAATCGATTGCTCGTATGAAAACAGTTGTTCGTCAAAGAGAGATCGGTGTCACTAATCGATAATGAATGGAGGTTTGCAGAATGAGCGAACGCAACCAACGCAAAATCTACACTGGCCGCGTAGTATCCGATAAAATGGATAAAACAGTAACAGTTGTTGTAGAAACCTATAAAAAGCATTCTTTATACGGTAAACGCGTGAAATACTCTAAAAAGTTAAAAGCTCATGACGAGCTAAACGAAGCTAAAGCAGGCGACGTAGTACGTATCATGGAAACTCGTCCACTTTCAGCTACAAAACGCTTCCGTCTTGTAGAAGTAGTAGAAAAAGCAGTAATCATTTAATATAGTTCGGATTAAGCTAATTCCGAAGGGAGGTACCGTACATGATTCAACAAGAATCTCGTTTAAAAGTCGCTGACAATTCAGGTGCTCGTGAAGTGCTAACAATTAAAGTCCTAGGTGGTTCTGGCCGTAAAACTGCAAACATCGGTGATATCATCGTTTGTACAGTTAAACAGGCAACACCAGGAGGCGTTGTTAAAAAAGGTGAAGTCGTTAAGGCTGTTGTTGTCCGTACAAAACGTGGTATGCGTCGTCCTGACGGTTCTTACATTCGTTTTGATGAAAACGCATGTGTAATTATCCGTGACGATAAGAGCCCACGTGGAACTCGTATTTTTGGACCTGTTGCTCGTGAATTACGTGACAATAGCTTCATGAAGATCGTTTCTCTTGCTCCAGAAGTTCTATAATATGTAAAATTTGTATAAAGCCTTTCAAGGAGGTGCCAAGCTAATGCATGTTAAAAAAGGTGACAAAGTCGTAGTCATCTCTGGTAAGGACAAAGGCAAACAAGGAACAATTCTTGCAGCATATCCGAAACAAAATCGTGTGCTTGTTGAAGGAATTAACATCGTGAAAAAGCATTCCAAGCCATCTCAAATTAATCCACAAGGTGGAATTATCAGCAGAGAAGCTGCTATTCACGTATCCAATGTAATGCCACTTGATCCTAAATCAGGTAAACCGACTCGTGTTGGATATAAGATCGAAAATGGTAAAAAAGTACGCGTAGCTAAAATATCAGGTGAAACTTTAGATAAATAAGTCATAAATGAAGGGAGGTACACTAAGCAATGAGCCGCCTTAAAGAAAAATTCAAAAGTGAAATTACACCATCATTGATGGGTAAATTCAACTATCAATCAGTAATGCAAGTACCAAACATTGAGAAGATCGTTATTAACATGGGTGTGGGTGACGCAGTATCTAACTCTAAAGCTTTAGATACCGCTGTTGAAGAACTTACATTGATCACTGGTCAAAAACCTGTTGTAACAAAAGCAAAAAAATCAATCGCAGGCTTCCGTTTGCGTGAAGGTATGCCTATCGGAGCGAAAGTTACATTACGTGGAGAGCGTATGTATCAATTCCTTGATAAGCTAGTATCTGTATCTTTACCACGTGTACGTGATTTCCGCGGCGTTTCAAAGAAATCCTTTGACGGACGTGGGAACTATACTTTGGGTGTTAAAGAACAACTTATCTTCCCTGAGATTGATTACGATAAAGTGAGCAAAGTTCGTGGTATGGATATCGTTATCGTAACGACTGCCAACACTGACGAAGAAGCTCGTGAACTACTTACTCAAGTTGGAATGCCGTTCCAAAAGTAAAGTAATCTCTAAATAAAGGGAGGCGAAATCGTGGCTAAAAAGTCTATGATCGTAAAGCAAAAACGCGAACAGAAGTTTAAAGTACAAGAATATACACGTTGCGAACGTTGCGGACGTCCACATTCAGTATTACGTAAATTTAAACTTTGTCGTATTTGTTTCCGCGAACTTGCATATAAAGGACAAATTCCTGGCGTTAAAAAAGCTAGCTGGTAAAACCCGAGTTTGGGAAGGAGGTAAAATATAATGGTCATGACAGATCCTATTGCAGATATGCTTACTCGCATCCGTAATGCGAATATGGTTCGTCACGAAAAACTAGAAGTTCCTGCTTCTAAGATCAAAAAGGAAATTGCTGAGATCTTAAAGCGTGAAGGCTTCGTACGTGACTTTGAATTAATCGAAGACAACAAACAAGGTATCATCCGTATCTTCTTAAAATACGGTGCAAGCAACGAACGTGTTATCACTGGTCTAAAACGTATCAGCAAACCTGGTTTGCGTGTATATGCAAAAACTGGAGAGGTACCACGCGTTCTAAACGGTTTAGGTATCGCAATTGTTTCTACTTCTCACGGAGTTTTAACAGACAAGGAAGCCCGCTCTAAACAAGTTGGCGGAGAAGTTTTAGCATACGTTTGGTAATACATTTTCACAAGAATGGAGGTGCACAATATGTCTCGTATAGGTAAAAAACCTATTGAAATCCCTACAGGCGTGACAGTTACTATTAACGGAAGTGAAGTAACTGTTAAAGGGCCTAAAGGTGAATTAACTAGATCATTCAGTCCTGACCTAACAATCGCTGTTGAAGAGAACGTGTTAACTGTAACACGCCCGTCTGACGAGAAGAATCACCGTTCATTACACGGAACTACTCGCGCACTTATCTCTAACATGGTTGAAGGTGTATCTAAAGGATTCGAAAAATCACTTGAACTTATTGGGGTCGGGTACCGTGCACAAAAGCAAGGTACTAAGCTTATCCTTAACGTAGGATACTCACACCCTGTAGAAATAGAACCAGAAGCTGGCGTTGAAGTCGAAGTTCCTTCTAATACAAAAGTAATCATCAAAGGTACGAACAAAGAACGTGTAGGAGCTCTTGCAGCTAATATCCGTGATGTTCGTCCACCTGAGCCGTATAAAGGTAAAGGGATCCGTTACGAAGGCGAATTCGTTCGTCGTAAAGAAGGTAAAACTGGTAAGTAATGCCGCATAAGTAAACGAAAGGAGTGACGTAAATGATTACGAAGCTTGATAAAAATGCTACTCGTCAGAAAAGACATGCGCGTGTACGTGCTAAGCTTTCTGGAACAGAAGCTCGTCCTCGTTTAAATGTGTTTCGTTCAAACAAACACATTTACGCACAATTAATTGACGATGCAAAAGGCGTAACATTAGCAAGTGCTTCAACTCTTGATAAAGAGATCGGTATCGAAGCTAGTAGCAATGCTGAAGCAGCTCAAAAAGTTGGCGAACTTATTGCGAAACGTGCTGTTGAAAAAGGTTTCAAAGCTGTGGTATTTGACCGCGGTGGTTACCTCTTCCATGGTCGTGTTAAAGCATTGGCTGACGCTGCTCGTGAAAACGGCTTAGAATTTTAATGGATAAGGAGGGACATAACAGATGCGTAGCATTGATCCTAATAAATTAGAACTTGAAGAACGCGTAGTTACAGTAAATCGTGTAGCTAAAGTTGTTAAAGGCGGACGTCGTTTCCGTTTCACTGCACTAGTTGTTGTTGGTGATAAAAATGGTCATGTTGGATTTGGTACTGGTAAAGCTCAAGAAGTTCCGGATGCAATCCGTAAAGCTATTGAGGATGCTAAGAAAAATCTAATTACTGTACCAATGGTTGGAACTACAATTCCTCACCTTGTGAACGGTCGCTATGGCGCAGGTCACATTCTATTGAAACCAGCTTCTGAAGGTACAGGAGTAATTGCTGGTGGTCCTGTTCGTGCGGTACTTGAATTAGGCGGAGTTAGCGATATCTTGTCTAAATCATTAGGTACTAATACACCTATTAATATGGTTCGCGCAACAATCGAAGGATTGAAGCAATTGAAACGTGCTGAAGACGTAGCTAAGTTACGTGGTAAATCAGTACAAGAACTGTTAGGATAAGGAGGGAAATCGAATTATGGCTAATAAATTAGAAATTACCCTCACTCGCAGCTTGATTGGTCGTCCTGAAGATCAACGTGTTACAGTTAACACTTTGGGTTTACGCAAAATGCATCAAACGGTTATTCATGAAGATAACCCTGCGATTCGCGGTATGATTACCAAAGTTGCTCATCTTGTTACTGTAAAAGAACAATAAAATAATTTTTATCTTAACAAGGAGGTGCCAACATGAAACTTCATGAGTTAAAAGCTGCAGAAGGTTCTCGTAAAGAACGTAAACGTAAAGGTCGCGGTATTGGATCTGGTAACGGTAAAACAGCAGGTAAAGGACACAAAGGACAAAACGCTCGCTCAGGCGGCGGTGTACGCCTTGGATTTGAAGGGGGTCAAACTCCTCTATTCAGACGTTTGCCTAAACGTGGATTTACCAACGTTAACCGTAAAGACTATGCTATCGTGAATCTTGATACGTTAAATCTTTTCGAAGACGGTACTGAAGTAACACCAGCTCTTTTACTTGAGTCTGGAGTTGTAAGTAAAGAAAAAGCAGGAATCAAAATTCTTGCCAAAGGAAACATTGAGAAAAAGCTTACTGTTAAAGCTCACAAATTCTCTTCTACTGCAAAAGAAGCTATCGAAGCTGCTGGCGGTAAAACAGAGGTGATCTAATGTTTCGCACGATCTCCAATTTTATGCGCGTGGGTGAAATAAGGAACAAGATCATTTTTACCCTTCTCATGTTAATCGTCTATCGCATCGGTACATTTATACCTGTACCGCATGTGAATGCCGATTTTCTTGCTCAACAGGACCAGCTGAGCGTCATCGGTCTTCTAAATACCTTTGGCGGCGGGGCGCTGCAAAACTTCTCAATCTTAGCGATGGGGATCATGCCTTATATCACGGCATCCATCATCGTTCAGCTACTACAGATGGACGTCGTTCCTAAGTTCGCTGAATGGTCTAAGCAAGGGGAAGCAGGGCGCCGTAAATTAGCTCAATTCACTCGTTATTTCACTATTATCCTAGGATTCATCCAAGCTTTGGGTATGTCTTACGGGTTCAATAATATGTCAAATGGCCAGTTGATCGAAAATCCTGGAATTGCAACATACTTGCTCATTGCAACTGTCTTGACGGCAGGAACAGCTTTTCTTTTGTGGTTAGGGGAGCTGATCACTGCTAAGGGTGTGGGTAATGGGATTTCCATCATAATCTTTGCTGGTATCGTTGCTAGCTTGCCAAATACGGCAAACCAGATTTACGCACAGCAATTCGAAAATGCCGGAGATCAATTATTCTTACGAATCATATCGATTGTCCTCATTGTATTAGCAGTATTAGCAATCGTGGTTGCTGTCATCTTCATTCAGCAGGCATTACGTAAAATACCTATTCAGTATGCAAAACGTGCTGCGGCAGGTCGTACACAAATGGGTGGCCAGTCTACTCATTTACCATTGAAAGTAAATGCTGCGGGGGTTATTCCGGTAATCTTTGCAATGGCATTTCTGATCACTCCAACTACAATCGCTTCTTTCTTTGGAAAGAACAGCGTGACTAGCTGGATTACAGAAAACCTGACATATACCCATCCTGTTGGAATGGTTATATATGTCGCTCTTATCATTGCTTTTGCGTATTTTTATGCATTCATTCAGGTCAATCCTGAACAAATGGCTGAGAATTTGAAAAAGCAAGGCGGCTATGTGCCGGGGATTCGTCCAGGTAAGAGTACTCAAGAATATTTAACACGTGTTTTATACCGTTTAACGTTTGTAGGCTCTATATTCCTAGCCATCATAGCCGTTCTGCCGGTATTCTTCATCAAGCTCGCTGACCTGCCTCAATCTGCACAGATTGGCGGCACAAGTTTGCTGATCGTCGTCGGGGTTGCCCTTGATACGATGAAGCAGCTTGAATCACAGCTTGTGAAGAGACACTATAAAGGCTTTATAAAGTAATGAGTTTTGGGAACGACTTGTTCCCTTTACCCATTATAGAGTTTGAGGGGGAAGAAAATTTTGAATCTAGTTTTAATGGGTCTGCCGGGTGCTGGTAAGGGCACTCAAGCTGAACAAATCGTAGAAAAATATAATATCCCTCATATCTCTACTGGAGATATGTTCCGAACAGCTATAAAAGATGGAACAGAATTAGGTCTGAAGGCGAAATCATTCATGGACAAAGGCGAGTTGGTACCTGATGAAGTTACCATTGGCATTGTACGTGAGCGTTTAAGCAAGGAGGACTGCCTTAAGGGATTTTTGCTTGACGGCTTTCCACGTACCGTGGCGCAAGCAGAGGCACTTGAGGGCATCCTTACTGATTTGGATCGCAAAATAAATTTTGTCATTAATATCGATGTGGATAAAAGCATCTTGATGGAAAGATTGACAGGCCGTCGTATTTGCAAGTCTTGTGGTGCGACATATCACCTTGTATTCAATCCTCCAGCCAAAGATGATGTATGCGACCGCTGCGGCGGAGAATTATATCAACGTGCCGACGATAATGAAGCAACGGTTCAAAATCGCTTAGATGTGAATTTGAAACAAACCAAGCCACTTCTTGATTTCTACGGAGAAAAAGGGTACTTGGTCAACATTAACGGACAGCAAGATATTAATAAGGTATTTGAAAACATTGATGTGTTACTTGGTGCTTTGCAAAATTAATCGTCTGGATTGATTTATGAAATTCATACCAATTTTACAACTTACTATTTAAACTTGGTGCATTCCTTTATTACAAAGGGTATAATGGATTTCGCGAGAGCATTCGCACATTTATTAATCAGGTTCTTGTACTTGGTATTCCCTGAATTGGGCGATTACTTTCTAAGTGATCTTCACGGACATATCCGGTCGGCAAAATTGATGAAGAAATGCAGTGACTCTATTGGGATTCCTAAAGAGTCGTGATATAGAGAGTTGAAAGAAGCTATGTCAGGCGTGCGCCTTTCAAACATCTCCCATGCTATTCAAACCTATGTCGAGACTAATTGCCTCTCTATTTCGAGAGTATGTCGGTCACGGAATCGGTCAAGACTTACATGAGGACGCATAAAACCCTCATTTCGGTCCAACTGATAAGGTCCTCAGTTAAAGCCTGGTTCTACAAAATGGTGAATACTTGATGCAGAATTTTAAGACTTATGAGGATAATTGGACTGTAGTAATGTTGACGGAAAGATGTGTACCTTTTATAGGTTCACGCATAGAGAAGGGAGAATCACTTTAATGGCGAAAGATGATGTAATTGAAGTAGAAGGCACAGTACAAGAGACTTTGCCAAATGCAATGTTTAAGGTAGAATTAGAAAATGGTCATACTGTTTTAGCTCATGTATCCGGTAAAATTCGTATGCACTTTATTCGCATTTTGCCTGGAGATAAAGTTACGGTTGAGCTTTCCCCGTATGATCTAACTCGCGGCAGAATCACATACCGGTTCAAATGATCCCGGTTACGCTCCGATCTGTATAAGGAGGTTAGATAGCAATGAAAGTCAGACCATCAGTCAAACCAATCTGCGAAAAGTGTAAAGTTATCCGCAGAAAAGGTAAAGTTATGGTTATTTGCGAAAACCCTAAACATAAACAAAAACAAGGCTAAATAGAAGGAGGTGCACTCAAGCATGGCACGTATTGCTGGAGTAGATATTCCCCGTGACAAACGTATTGTTATCTCATTAACATATATATATGGTATTGGAAAACAAACAGCGATGAAAGTTCTTGCAGAAGCAGGCGTTTCTGAAGAAACTCGCGTTCGTGACTTAACGGAAGACGAATTGAACAAAATTCGTGATATCATTGACAAGCTTAAAGTAGAAGGCGACCTTCGTCGTGAAATCTCCCTAAACATCAAACGTTTAATG
This sequence comes from Bacillus sp. mrc49, assembly GCF_002803435.1. Lineage (NCBI taxonomy): Bacteria > Bacillati > Bacillota > Bacilli > Caryophanales > Bacillaceae > Bacillus > Bacillus sp. mrc49. The sequence continues at coordinate 13,611 of NZ_PHNG01000811.1, forward strand.
GAAATCGGTTCTTACCGTGGTTTACGTCACCGTCGTGGTCTTCCTGTTCGCGGTCAAAACACAAAAAACAATGCTCGTACGCGTAAAGGACCTCGTCGTACAGTAGCTAACAAGAAAAAATAATTAGTAAAGGAGGTTACTTTTCATGGCACGTAAAACTAATACACGTAAACGTCGTGTGAAAAAGAATATAGAAACTGGTATTGCACATATTCGTTCAACTTTCAATAACACTATCGTTACGATCACTGACTCTCATGGTAATGCTATTTCATGGTCAAGTGCTGGAGCTCTAGGATTCCGTGGATCTCGTAAATCCACTCCATTCGCTGCACAGATGGCTGCTGAAACAGCTGCTAAAACATCAATTGAACATGGTATGAAAACTCTTGAAGTTACAGTTAAAGGACCTGGTGCTGGACGTGAGGCTGCTATTCGTGCGCTTCAAGCTGCTGGCCTAGAAGTAACTGCAATTAAAGATGTAACTCCAGTTCCACATAACGGATGCCGTCCACCAAAACGTCGCCGTGTTTAATTTTTCTGTATAGATTTTGTATTCCTGTCAATAATGGGATATAATACTGAGTTTGCGTTCTTACAGAGGATTAATTTTCAGTTGTTGCGCACAGCGGGAACGTATACATGGGGAATTTCGGCTTAAGTGACTTAGTTTACTTGCCGGGGTTTTGACGTTTTGAAGGAGGGTTTATTGATGATCGAAATAGAAAAACCAAAAATCGAAACGGTTGAAATCAACGACGATACCAAATTCGGTAAATTCGTCGTAGAGCCACTAGAGCGTGGGTATGGTACTACATTGGGTAACTCCTTACGTCGTATTCTTTTATCCTCACTCCCAGGTGCTGCTGTCACAGCTATACAAATTGATGGAGTGCTACATGAGTTCTCAACAATTGAAGGCGTCGTGGAAGATGTAACATCTATCATTCTTAATGTGAAGAAACTAGCTCTTAAGATTTACTCTGATGAAGAGAAGACGCTGGAAATTGACGTTCAAGGTGACGGGGTCATCACGGCTGCTGATATCACTCATGATAGTGATGTAGAAATTCTTAATCCGGATTTATATATTGCTACAATTGGTAAAAACGGTCATATGCGTATGCGTTTATCTGCACGTCGCGGCCGCGGCTACACTCCTGCTGTTCAAAACAAGAGGGAAGATCAGCCAATTGGTGTCATTCCAATCGATGCTCTTTACACTCCGGTTTCACGCGTATCTTTCCAAGTTGAAAATACACGTGTAGGACAGTTGTCTAACTTTGACAAGTTAACGTTCGATGTTTGGACTGATGGCAGTACTGGTCCGCAAGAAGCGGTAGCACTTGGAGCTAAGATTTTAACAGAGCATTTGAATATTTTTGTCGGTTTGACCGATGAAGCTCAAAATGCTGAAATCATGGTTGAAAAAGAAGAAGATCAAAAAGAAAAAGTTCTTGAGATGACGATCGAAGAATTAGACCTTTCTGTTCGTTCTTACAACTGCTTGAAGCGTGCTGGAATCAATACCGTTCAAGAGCTAGCTCATAAAACGGAAGAAGATATGATGAAAGTACGTAATCTAGGACGCAAATCACTTGAAGAAGTGAAAGCGAAGCTAGAGGAATTAGGCTTAGGTCTTCGTAAAGACGACTGATAACATGGCGGAATCATCCATTATGTTGTGAGCCTTGTTTTAGACACACAATATAGAACTTCAACAAAGGAGGGAATCTCTAATGGGTTACAGAAAGTTAGGACGCACTAGCGCACAACGTAAAGCATTACTTCGTGATTTAGCTACGGATCTTATTATCCATGAGCGCATTGAAACTACTGAAGCACGTGCAAAGGAATTACGTTCTGTAGTAGATAAAATGATCACTCTTGGTAAACGTGGTGACTTGCATGCACGCCGTCAAGCTGCAGCATTCATCCGTAACGAAATCGCTGACGCTGAGAAAGGCACAGATGCCCTTCAAAAATTATTCAGTGACGTTGCTCCACGTTATGAAGAACGTCAAGGTGGATACACTCGTATCATGAAAGTTGGTCCACGCCGCGGTGACGGTGCACCAGTCGTGGTTATTGAATTAGTTTAATAACAACGATGAAAAAGGGCGGGACAAATGAATATACTCACTTGTTCTATGCCCTTTTTCTTTATTTATAATAGAAATTCTGTTTTTTAGAAATTCGCATTGAGTGTTACGATGGCTGGCGGAACCTTTTATGAAGGGAGCCTTCTCGTCTAGCTCAAGCATCCCTTCCCGCTTATGATAAGCGATTATAAGATACCCTGTTTTTCGTAACAGGCCCGCAATAAGCTGCTCTTAATTTACCGAAAATTCTTTCGGTGGAAGGGGTGCAGCGTTTTTTTATATTTTCAGAAGAATTGACTGCGTTTGTCAACGCTTGTTATCGTTGAATTTGCAGAGTTTAGTTTAGATGAGTGCAGTCGAGGATGAGGAGGGCCACATGAGGAAGAAGCTGGTTTCTTTAAGTAATATCATTTTTAAATATGAGGGTCAGTCTCGAAATGCCTTGGATGATGTTTCATTTGACATTCATCAGGGGGAGTGGCTTGCGATTGTCGGACATAATGGTTCCGGCAAGTCGACATTAGCGAAACTACTGAATGGTCTTCAGTTTGCTAACTCTGGTACGATTACAATCAATGATCAACTATTGACTGAAGAATCGGTATGGGATGTACGCCGTAAGATCGGCATGGTTTTTCAAAATCCAGATAATCAATTTGTAGGCACGACAGTTCAGGATGATGTGGCTTTTGGTTTAGAAAACGCCGGTGTTTCTCAGCAGGTTATGGTGGAGCGTGTTCATGGTGCGTTGAATAAGGTTAAAATGAATGCCTTTCTTAATCAAGAGCCGCACCATCTATCCGGCGGTCAAAAGCAAAGAGTGGCCATAGCAGGTGTAATAGCCCTGCAGCCAGATATCATCATCTTAGATGAAGCAACCTCCATGCTTGACCCAAGAGGCCGTGAAGAAGTGCTTGAAACAGTCAGGGAATTAAAGCAGGAAAATGAAATTACCGTCATATCAATCACCCATGATCTTGAGGAAGCTGCCAAAGCTGATCGAATGATCGTCATGAACCAAGGTCGGTTGTATCGTGAAGGAACACCTCAGGATATTTTTGAATTAGAGGAAGAATTGATTGCCCTTGGCCTCGATATTCCCTTTTCAGTAAAGCTGACGAAAGAGTTACAAAAGAATGGTGTCCGTGTGGTTGATGGGCATTTGACAGAGGAAGAGTTGGTGAAGGATTTATGCGAATTACACTCGATGATGTAGAATATCGCTATCAGGTGAATACTCCTTTTGAACATCTGGCCCTACATGATGTCAATATTTCTATGGAGCAGGGTACCTATACCGCAATCATCGGGCATACAGGCTCCGGTAAATCGACGCTCCTTCAGCATTTGAACGCCCTTTTAAAACCGACGAAGGGGCGGGTTATAATCGGGGACCGCACGATCGAGGCCGGAAAGAAAGAAAAGGCATTGCGGCCGATCAGACAAAAGGTTGGAATCGTTTTTCAGTTCCCGGAACATCAGCTTTTCGATGAAACGGTGGAAAAGGATATATGCTTCGGGCCCATGAATTTCGGCGTCTCCGAAAACGACGCGAAACAAATGGCAAGGAAGGCCATTGGGCAGGTTGGTTTGAGTGAGGAAATCCTTGATAAGTCACCCTTTGACTTATCTGGTGGCCAGATGCGCCGTGTGGCCATAGCGGGTGTACTTGCAATGGAGCCAGAGGTATTGGTGCTGGATGAACCAACGGCGGGGTTAGACCCGCGAGGACGCAAAGAAATCATGGACATGTTTTATGAGCTTCATAAGCGTGAGGGCATCTCGACCATTCTCGTCACACATAGCATGGAGGATGCCGCCAAGTATGCCGATGACATCATCATCATGCACCAAGGCACAGTATTCAAAAAGGGCACTCCACAGGAGATCTTCTCCGATCCGGAGCAACTGCTCGACCTTGGCCTTGATGTGCCGGATACCGTCCGTTTTCAGCTGAAGCTTCAGAAAGAACTCGGAGTCCGATTTGATCATCCTTGTCTTAATATTGGCGATTTGGCGATTGAAATAGATAAAGCGATGAAACGGGGGAACCGCTGATGCTTGATAAAATGATCATCGGGCGTTATGTCCCTGCCAATTCCCTGTTGCACAAGATGGATCCCCGGGCTAAATTGCTTCTCGTCTTCCTGTTTGTCTGTGTCGTGTTTTTGGCGAATAATTTCTTGTCCTATGGCCTGCTTGCAGTATTCACCGTCCTGTTGATCAGTATTTCGAAGATCCCGCTCCGCTATCTGTATAATGGGTTGAAGCCCATCTTCTTCTTGATCGTATTCACATTCCTGCTTCATATCCTGTTTACGAAAGAAGGAGAATTGCTGTTTGAATACGGATGGTTTGAAATCTATGAAGGCGGTCTGATTCAAGGTTTGTTCATTTCGATAAGATTTACTTTACTGATCCTTGTTACGTCATTATTAACGTTGACGACAACCCCGATATCAATCACCGATGGGATGGAGGAGCTGTTGGGGCCTTTGAAAAAATGGAAAATGCCGGTTCATGAGCTGGCATTGATGATGTCCATTGCCCTTCGCTTCATCCCAACGCTGATGGAGGAGACGGAAAAAATCATGAAGGCCCAAACGGCAAGGGGGGTCGATTTTTCTTCAGGTCCAATCAAGGAAAGGGTTAAATCGATCGTACCGCTGCTTGTTCCTTTATTTGTGAGTTCGTTCAAGAGGGCTGAGGAATTGGCAACCGCCATGGAATCCAGAGGATACCGCGGCGGGGAAGGGCGCACGAAATACCGCCAATTGTATTGGAAGACAAGTGATAGCCTTTTGATGGTCTCGCTAGGACTTCTTACGGTCATGTTGGTTTTATTACGTTCATAATAAGGAAGAGAACAATGCCAAAATATAAATGCGTGCTTGCGTATGACGGCACGGAATTCGCCGGCTATCAGGTACAGCCTGAGAAGCGCACGATTCAAAGTGAATTCGAGGCCGTCTTAGCGCAAATGCACAAAGGTACAATGATAAAAGTGACTGCTTCGGGCAGGACCGATTCAGGGGTCCATGCAAAGGGGCAGGTCATTCATTTTGATTCACCCCTTACGTTCCCTACTGAAAATTGGGTAAAGGCGTTCAGCGCCCTGCTCCCGAACGACATTGTCGTGCTCAAAGTCGATATCGTTCCAGACGATTTTCATGCGAGGTTCCATACGACGGGGAAAGAATACCGTTACATCATAGACCGCTCCAAACTGCGGGATCCGTTTAAGCGGAACTACGCCTATCATTTTCCTTATTCCTTGGATGAGCTGAAGATGAAGGAAGCAGCTTCCCATCTAATCGGGACACATGACTTCACGAGTTTTTGTTCGGCAAAGACGGAAGTGGTCGATAAAGTCCGGACCATAGATGAAATCGATTTTGAAGAGAACGGGTGCTACTTGGTTTTTAGCTTCGTCGGGGAAGGCTTTTTGTATAATATGGTGCGTATTTTGGTTGGGACGCTCCTGGATGTCGGCAGCGGCAAGATTGACCCTCAGGATATAATCGGGATATTGAACCAAAAAGACCGCAGCTTTGCAGGGAAAACGGCTCCAGCCCAAGGTTTGTATTTATGGAAAGTTTTTTACAAATAAAATATTTTTGATGTAATTCCAGTTTGTTTACAACTGGCGAATCCGAGAAACTCAGTAATGGCAGCGGCTTTGCGCCTTATTGTCCTTTTCATCGAGTTGCAGCGAATGTTTTATAGACAACTTATCCTAGTGTAACATCCCCTTGACAATGAATCTGGGAGAAGTTAATATAATATGGTATGTATTTTAATCCCACGATAAGCCCCGGAAGTTTATTGTGATTGAAAATAAATATAAAAAATTAAAAAGTTTTTTAGGAGGTTAACCATGCGTACGACATTTATGGCGAAAGCTAATGAAGTAGAACGTAAATGGTATGTGATTGACGCTGAAGGCAAAACTTTGGGTCGCCTTTCTACTGAAGTAGCATCCATCTTACGTGGTAAACATAAACCAACTTTTACACCGAACATTGACACTGGTGATCATGTAATTTTAATCAATGTTGAAAAAATCCACCTGACTGGTAAAAAATTGACTGACAAAATTTATTACCGTCACACTATGCATCCAGGCGGTCTTAAAACTAGAACTGCTCTTGAAATGCGTACAAACTACCCTGAGAGAATGCTTGAACTTGCTATCAAAGGTATGCTTCCAAAGAATTCTCTTGGACGTCAAATCTACAAAAAATTACACGTATACGCTGGAGCTGAGCACCCACACGCTGCTCAACAACCAGAAGTATACGAATTACGCGGATAATTACTAAGGAGGTTACTATCTTGGCACAAGTTCAATATTATGGTACTGGTCGCCGTAAGAGCTCAGTAGCTCGTGTACGTTTAGTACCAGGCGAAGGTCGCATCGTTATTAACGGTCGTGACATTAATGAATATATTCCTTTCGCAGCATTGCGTGAAGTTGTTAACCAACCACTAGTTGCAACTGAAACTACTGGAAATTACGACATTCTAGTAAATGTTAGCGGTGGAGGATACACTGGTCAAGCTGGAGCAATCCGTCACGGTATCGCTCGTGCATTGCTTCAAGTTGATCCAGAATACCGTCCGTCTCTTAAAACTGCTGGATTACTAACTCGTGACCCACGTATGAAAGAGCGTAAAAAATACGGTCTTAAAGGCGCACGTCGTGCACCTCAGTTCTCAAAACGTTAATTCCATTACCGTTTCAAAGACTCTCAACCATTTTGGTTGGGGGTCTTTTTTTTGTCCGAAAATATGCGGTGCAGAAATATTAAAAAGTATATACTCTTGCTGGAATGGATTTAATTTTCGCGAAAACAAAAGGGAAATCGACACTTGCTTCCTGCGCTACGAAATCCAAAATAATATACATCCCAAAACCAACACTTGAAAAAGTGCCACTTGTGATATCAAATTTGCTTGTGCTGTCGCTGTTCAGATGGTGCCGGTCGTCATAATCCATATGTTTACACCTGAGTTTATTTGTGTAAAACTGAATTATTTGTATAATCCATATTTATTAACTTTCTGTTTAGGAGTATGATAATACTTAAAAAACAGAAAGAGGACTTCATATGAATTCAACATACTCATCGGTAGAAACGACTAAAACAAGGACCTTGGTCATCAACGCGCTTTTCATCGCATTGACGCTTGTAGCTACAATGTTCATCAATATAAAGCTCCCGATAATGGGTAACGGCGGCCTCATCCACCTTGGTAACGTTCCGCTATTTATAGCGGCACTCGTTTACGGCAAAAAAACCGGGGCGATAGCAGGAGCCTTCGGGATGGCCCTCTTCGATCTTTTCTCCGGCTGGGCAGCGTGGGCGCCATTCACTTTCATCATTGTCGGTACAATGGGATTTCTAGCCGGCTTCATAGCCGAAAAAGTACCCGGCAAAAGAGTGGTCGTATACACTTTGGCCGTTGCCGTTGCACTCATAATTAAAATCGTCGGCTACTACTTCGTCGAAGTCATCCTTTACGGCAACTGGATTCAGCCTTTTGGCTCCATCCCAGGTAACGTTATGCAGGTCGTCCTGGCCGGTATCATCGTCGTGCCGCTTGCAGGACGCATAAAGCAGAGAGCCAGACAGTTATAAGAGCGGAAACACCTTTTTAAAATGAATGGAACAAAGGACAAGCTCGGGAAGCTGCCTGAGCCGGCTTTGATATAACAGATCATGATAAGAAGCGCAGTCATCTTGACTGCGCTTTTTTCTATAGGTAAATCTGATTATAATTGCCCGCAGTTTAGGAGGATATGGACTTGGAACCCGCTTATCCTGAGGTGGTCCGTCCTTCGAGCCTTGCGACGGAGCATGAGTTCCTCCTCGTGAGTATAGCGGTTTTCTAACCAACCCGGGAGTAATTAGGCCAACCCAAAGGATAATCCGTCCGACCCGGGGATAATCCGACCAACCCGCGGGATAATCCGTCCAACCCGAGGGATAATCCGACCACCCCGAGGATAATCCGTCCGACCCGGGAGTAATTCGACCCACCCGCGGGATAATTCGGCCGACCCGGGGATAATCCGTCCGACCCGGGAGTAATTCGACCAACTCAAAGAGTAATCCGACCAACTCAAAGAGTAATTCGACCAACCCAAGGAATAATCCGTCCAACCCGGAGAGTAATCCGTCCGACCCGGGAGTAATTCGACCCACCCGCGGGATAATTCGGCCGACCCGGGGATAATCCGTCCGACCCGGGAGTAATTCGACCAACTCAAAGAGTAATCCGACCAACTCAAAGAGTAATTCGACCAACCCAAGGGATAATCCGTCCAACCCGGAGAGTAATCCGTCCGACCCGGGGATAATCCGCCCAACCGAAAGAGTAATCCGTCCAACCCGAGGGATAATCCGGCTGACCCTGGGATAATCCGCCCAACCGAAAGAGTAATCCGTCCAACCCGAGGGATAATTCGACCACCCCGAGGATAATCCGTCCAACTCAAAGAGTAATTCGACCAACCCGGGGAGTAATTCGAACAACCGAAAGAGTAATCCGGCCAACCCGGGAGTAATCCGGCCAACCAAAGGGATAATTCGACCAACTCAAAGAGTAATCGACCAACCCGGGGTTAATCCGTCCAACCCGAGGATAATCCGGCCAACTCAAAGAGTAATTCGACCAACCCCGGGAGTAATTCGACCAAATCAAAGGATAATCCGACCAACCTGAGAAGTAATCCGTCCAACCCGAGGGATAATTCGACCAACCCGAGGATAATCCGTCCAACTCAAAGAGTAAATCGACCCGGGAATAATCCGACCAACTCAAAGAGTAATTCGACCAACCCGGGAGTAATCCGTCCAACCCGCGGGATAATTCGACCAACCCGAGAGTAATCCGTCCAACCCGGGGATAATCCGTCCAACCGAAAGAGTAATCCGTCCAACTCAAAGAGTAATCCGACTAACCCGGGGATAATCCGTCCAACCCGAGGATAATCCGACCAACCTGAGAAGTAATCCGGCCACCCAAAGAGTAATTCGGCCAACCCGGGAGTAATCCGGCCAAATCAAAGGATAATCCGTCCAACTCAAAGAGTAATCCGGCCAACCCGAGAGTAATCCGGCCAACTCATGCATCTGGGGTCTTCTGAACTTATATATAAGCGGAAGTCTCGATCTTATCGTAAGAATTAAAATACAGCTCCAATTGCCCACAGTTTGAGATTGTTTGACTTTGATCGTTTTTCAAGGGGCGGTCCGGGAGAGAAGCTTAAATGGGAGTGGGGGGCATTCCGTTTCCATCACTTTATTAGATAGGGATGGATGCCGGTGCAAGCTGATTGGTTTGCTTCTCGAGGTGGTCCTTGGCGCCCTGGGCAGCTCACTGTCCGAATGAAGCTTCCTTACGAAAGAAACTGACCAGTTATCTTTAGCCCCGCAAAAAGGCGGTAGGGAGCAACTTATGGACAGGATGCAATTAAGTCATTTGCCAATAAGCTCTCATGAATGTCGATTCTCTGCGTTAGTAAAATATCCTCATTAATTTTTGCCAATGGAATCAATGAATGGTTCGATTAAGAACGCAAAAACTAAATTATGTCTTGGGAAATAATTTGGGATAGGGGGATAAGCCCCGGAGGTGAAATATGGCTGTAATATTGGGTTTACAGGAGATGCAAAGGGAAAGGCAATTGAAGTTCGAGCGCAGGTTACTAAGGGAGCTTTCAATCGAAGACATGAAGGGGCGGATTCAGCGCTACTTCGGCCAGGATTTTATGGAAGTTTTGGAGGAAGGCTACTTTGATGTTGCCATCGAAGCCTTTTTATTAGGGGCGAATTACAGCAAGTTTGGGTATTACGGTGAGTCGGAGGATGATGTAAGGGCAAGATGCTTTAAGGAAGAAAAGTTCTTGATCGATACCCTGTTCAACTTTATTTTGTATTGGCGGGAGGTTACAGCGATTAACGCCTTCGATGAGGGATTATTTTATTGCTGTGAGGGGTTTGTCGGCGAGTGGTGGCTGGATGGCTTCAAGACTGGTGAAAAACGATATAAAATGAAATTGCACTAATTGTTCTAATTCCATGGTTTGTCCCATACCTTTTAATTATAGGGATCATGGAAGGGGAACGGTCATGCGTAGAAAGCTGAAATATACGGGTATCGCCATGGGTTTGTTTGTCCTTTTTTTAATTGTAACGTTTAAATTTGTTGAAGATGATTCATGGGACTCCTGGAACCTTCCCTTGGCAGGTAAGGTAATCGTCCTTGATGCCGGTCATGGAGGAATGGATGGCGGAGCGAATGTACAAGAGGTAATGGAAAAGGAAATTGCCCTTTCCGTTTCATTAAAAGTCCGCGACTATTTGCAGGAGCAGGGAGCCCTTGTCATCATGACCCGTGAGAAGGACGAGGATCTGGCTCAAAGAAATACGAAGGGAATCCGGCAGCGAAAACAGGAGGACCTGCGGAACAGAGTTGAAATGATCAATGATTCGGAAGCGGACTTATTTTTAAGCATCCATTTGAATTCTTTTCCATCAGCGTCATCGAAGGGTGCCCAAACCTTTTATACAAAGCGATATGAGGAAAATGAACAAGTGGCTAAATTCATTCAGACCGAAATCATAAGAAATCTTGAAAATACAAAGCGTGATGCAAAAACGATCAATCATGTTTATTTAATGAATTATGCGAAGAAGCCGGGAGCGCTCGTGGAAATAGGCTTTCTTTCCAATGATGAGGAAAGGGGACGCCTAATTAGTGATAAATATCAAGAAAAGATTGCCAGCTCGATTTATATGGGGATTTTACGTTATTTTACAGAGGAAAAGCTAGCGGATGAAGAATGAGGTTGGGGTCTTGTAGGGTGCAAGGCCTTTTTACTATGGGAGAATGCACCGTTCTTCGAAATAGGGCAGATGATAAGCTTTATTTCCGGAATATGATATACTGAAATGGGAAAATAAAACGAATACAAAGGGGTGCTCGACTTGTTCACAGAAGAGAAAGTACTGAATTTACTAAAGGATCTTAAAGACCCTTTTCTACATAAAAGCCTTGAAGAAACAAATGGGATTATCGAAATCAAGATAAAACCTGAAAAGAATCATGTAAGCGTTAAACTTGCGATTGCGAAAACCGGGACTGCGGAACAAATGCAAATGCAAACGGAAGTGGTGGACTTGCTGAAAACGAATGGAGCGGAATCGGTAGGAATTCGCTTCACGGAGCTTTCAGAAGATGAGCTAGCTAAACACCGTGAAAATATACCGCAGGATGAAGGGGACCAAGGCTTACTTGGACCAAACAGCAAGACGCAATTCATTGCAATTGCCAGTGGTAAAGGCGGAGTCGGAAAGTCGACGATTTCAGTGAATTTCGCTACTTCACTTGCTCGTTTAGGGAAAAAGGTCGGTCTCGTTGATGCTGATATTTATGGATTTAGCGTACCTGATATGATGGGAATTACAAAACGACCTGTCGTTCGCGGGGAGAGAATCATCCCGGTTGAACGGTTTGGTGTTCAAGTCATCTCGATGGGCTTTTTTGTCGAAGATAATGCACCGATCATCTGGAGGGGCCCAATGCTTGGCAAAATGCTGAACAGTTTCTTCAATGAAGTGGAATGGGGAGAGTTGGACTATTTAGTGCTCGACTTGCCGCCAGGTACGGGAGATGTTGCTTTGGACGTCCATACGATGCTGCCTTCCTGTAAGGAAATCATCGTGACGACACCGCATCCAACTGCAGCCTTCGTTGCTGCAAGAGCCGGTGCGATGGCCATCAAGACAGAGCATGAAGTCATTGGAGTCATTGAGAATATGTCATTCTTTGAAAGTAAAACGACTGGAGAAAAAGAATATGTATTCGGTAAAGGAGGCGGCGCGAAGCTTGCTGAAGAACTCCGAACAGAGGTTTTGGGACAACTTCCCCTGCAGCAGCCGGATTGGAATGAAGAGGATTTCGCCCCATCCATTTACGCAGCAGACCATAGGCTAGGCAGGATTTATGAGGATATTGCCAAGAAGGTCATTGAAAAGCTTCAATAAAAAAATAAGGGCTGATTCCGAAATTGGAATCAGCCTTATATCATTCCTTATCCTTCTTATCTTTTTCTTCGCCTTTAGTTTCCTTTTCCGCAGCTTTTGTAGCTGCTTTATCCAATCTTTCCTGCAGCTTCGCTTGAACGAGTGGACTATCCATCGTTTCGATGATCAATTCTTTGTATACGGAACGCATTTCCTTCGTTTTCAATAATTTATTCATTTCTTTTTCCAAATCGGGTTCCTTCAATATTTCCATGAGCATTCCACGGTACTGCGGATCTTTCGTTAAGTCCTTCAATATCTTCTTATGTTCATCTTCTAGAGCTTTAGCATAAGCGGCCACAAATTCTGGATCGTTAAAAGTCTTTTTCCAAAATTCCTTACCTTTATCTGAAGTGATCATATCTTCAATGGATTTCTTTATGACATCGGAATCCATAATAAGTTCAGCTTTTGTTTTATCATCGGAAATAATATCCTGGATGGCTTTTTTTCCATCATCAGTCTTCAGGATATCCACGACCATTTTCTTTGTCTCTTCATACTCCATTTTATCTTGACCTGCCCCATTTTGAGCACAACCGGAACAAATGAGTAAGAATGACGTAAATAGCAAAGCAACTCCCACTTTCACACGCAGGTCCCCTTTCATCCTTCTTACTGTTAATATGGTTCCAAACGGCGATATTATTCCCTGGTAGAATAAGTGGATTTTTCCAAATTTAGTTGGTACAATTAAAGAAATGAGATAGAAATATATGGGGGAAAACAATGAACAGCCGTAATTTAGTTAAATTGTTTTTTACGACATTGCTTATCGGTGGCATAACTGGGGGAGTTGTAGGGTTCTTGGCTCGATGGGGTGAGTTCAAGCCTTATTTTTCATCTTTTGAAGTCAGTAGCATCCTTTCAACCTTTATTTGGTTGTTCGGTGTTGGATTAATTTTCAGTGTCATAAGCCAAGCTGGCTTTTTTGCCTATTTGACGATACATCGATTCGGTCTGGGGATTTTTAAAAGCGCTTACCTCTGGAATGCCGTACAAATTGTACTCATTCTTTTTGTTGTATTCGATTTAGTTTATCTGCGGTATCTTAACTTCGGAGCAGGCGAAGGGATCAGCTCCTACATCGTGCTGGCCTTGGTTGTGTTGGCTGCGGCGGTGGTTACGGCTTTTTTCAAAATGAAGCAGGCGAACGGACAATCGTTCATCCCCGCTTTGTTTTTCATGGTCGTATTCACGGTTTTGGAGTGGTTGCCTGTTCTAAATTCAAATGATGAAGGCTGGCTTTACTTCATGCTGTTTCCCTTGTTGGTCTGCAATGCTTATCAATTATTGGTTTTAAGCAAATTGATCGAGCGTTCCCAACAGGAATTGGCAGGTAAAAGAGCACGGAAGCAAGCTGAAGCTAAGGGGAATAATGTGAAGGCTGGCGAATTGGGGAAAGGCAGTTAACCTTTCTGCATACATATGGAAGTCCAGATAAGAACGGCGTACCTATAGGTGCGCCGTTTTCTGTATTTTGTCGAGTGTCTGTTTAGCGGATCTCCTCACTGCTTGCCGATGAGTTGGATATCATCTCTGACACGTTCACGAAGGTCAAATTTTTTGCGCGAAGTTCATCCAGCAGTTCCGGCAGTGCCTTATTCGTTTGCTTTGCCGAATCGGAGGCGTGCAATAAGATGATATCGCCCTTTTGGGCCTTGTTGATATTCTGGACAATTCGTTCCACACCTGGATTGGTCCAATCCTTTGAATCAATGCTCCAATGAACTACGGTATAACCAAAATTTTCACTGATTTTTAAAAGCCGTTTATCAAAATGACCGGTTGGTGCCCGGAGAAGCTCTATATTTTTCACATTCAGCTTTTTAAATGCTTCCTGGGCTTTAGATATATCCCGAATGATGTCTCGATCCTCCATTTCGGAATAATCTTTATAGTCGTAACCGAGCATACCGATTTCATATCCATCTTTTACGATTTGGGCTACGATATCAGGGTGACGCTCTGCCCAAGAACCTGAAAGAAAAAAAGTGGCAGACTTAATTTTCTCCTTCTTTAAAGTTTCGATTATCGGTTCCGCCTTTTCATCCCCCCAGCCAATATTGAATGTGATCGCAACGTTCTTCTCTCCTTTATAAACCGCTTTTGGTCCGTCCTCTGTAGAAAAAACAGGAGCGTGAAGAATGTTTTGTACAAATAGGAACCAAGCGGTAAACAGTGCCGTAAGTAAAATTAACGAATAAAATTTGATGTTCTTTGCTTGAAGCACCATGAAAAATTTCATTAATTCCATCCCCTTGTCCAAGACTCTTGTCTTCAAATTTATGCGGGCGGATTTTTGTTATGCAAAAAAAATCACGAGAGGCTTGATAAAAATCGTATATTTAGGGAAAGATGTCTGTTGGAGGTGTAGGCCATGCTCGGTTTATTGATTAGTGACAAAGAAAAAATGGAATTGGAATATCTGTTAAAAAGGGAAATGGATGAAATCCTCACCGATTTTCAGGATGAAAGGATTGATCACATAATCAAAAGGGCCATGAACGAGAAATTCAATCTCCTTTTCAGTTTGTTAAAAAGGGTGAGCACTGAAGAGGAATGCCTTGTCTATATGAAGGAGAAAACGAAATTATCGAAGCTTAATCAATGATGATTGGTAAAAGTTAATTTTATTCGTAAAACCTATTGACTATTGATTTGGACGCTGGTATATTATAAAAGTTGCTGCAACATAAAGGATTTTTAAAAAGAGATGAAAAAAACTTTTTAAAAAAAGTTGTTGACGGCATGAAAATGAAATGTTAAGATATTAAAGTCGCTAAGAGAGATCAAGCGAAAAAAATTGCTCTTTGAAAACTGAACAAAACAAAGCGCCAACGTTAAATTTTAAGTGAGCACACACTATCAAAAAAGCAAATGAGCAAGTCAAACATTTCTTCGGAGAGTTTGATCCT
>NZ_PHNG01000809.1:0-2459 GCF_002803435.1 Bacillus sp. mrc49
CATCTTCCCGGTCACCTCAGGCTCCAGTACGCTTTGTCCTTGGAAGGTGGACCGGACGGCTCTGGCAATTTCGCTTGCCTTCGAGGTTTTCAGCATATAGCTCGTTGCCCCGGCTTCCAAGGCCGGATACACTTTTTCATCATCCAGAAAGCTTGTCACGATGATGATCTTGGCTTCGGGCCATTTTTCGATAATTCGCTTCGTCGCTTCTATGCCATCCATTTCCGGCATGACCAAATCCATCAAAATGATATCCGGACGCAATTCCAAAGCCAGTTCGACTGCCTTCAAACCATTGTCCGCTTCCCCGATCACTTCGATGTCCGCTTGGGCCGTTAAATAGGCCGACACCCCAATCCGAACCATTTCATGGTCATCGACAAATAATACTTTAATCATCCTGATCACCTCCTGTATGTATCAAGGGGATTTTCACCTCGAGCTTTGTCCCTTTATTCGGAACGCTTACGAGCTGCATGGTCCCCCCCAACTCTACGGCCCGCTCATGCATGTTTTGCAGTCCGTAAGATCCGGCTTTTGCATCCTCCGTGTTAAAGCCGATGCCATCATCCGTGATCCGGAAAATGATCAAGCCATCACGAACGATCAATAGCACTTCAAGCGAGGTCGCCTTTGCATGTCTCAGTGTATTGGAAATCGATTCTTGTAAAATCCGGAACAGGTGGTCTTCAATCCCCTTATCAAGGATAACCGGCTCCACCTTCCAATCTATATCCATCGTCACTTTTTGGGCCAATTCTTCGAGGAGCTCCTTCATTCCCGCTTGTAATGATTTTCCCTTCAACGCAACGGGTCTTAAGTGAAGCAGGAGCGCCCTCATCTCGAGCTGAGATTGATGGATCATTTCTTCCACAACCTTGAATTGCTTCATTTCCGTTTTATCCATATCCGTTTGTGACTCTGTAATAGCCGACATGAACATCGAAGCGGCAAACAATTGCTGGCTCACCGAATCATGCAGCTCCCGCGCCAGGCGGTTCCGCTCCTGGGAAACGATTTCCTGGATCTGTTTCTCCTGGTCGATCGCCTTTTCATTGGCCATTTTTTGCGATAATTTTGTCTGTTCATTGATTTGCTTATGAATTTGATTCATCCGTTCCACCATGGTCGCGAGCTCCGAGATCGGATAGGTTTCCGGCTGTGAAGGCAAGCGGCCCTGTTCCAGCAAGTAAAGGCCTTCATCCACCCTTTGCAGCTGCCTTTTAAAAAACATTCCTGAAACGGCTCCATAAATCAGCCCTGCCGTCATGACCAGACTTGGCAGGAAAATGACGAAGGGCAGCCCCATGACCACTTTCTCCCATAACAAGCCCCAGTCGGACAGCGGGAAAATAAAGAAAACCACCGCCGGCAAAAGAAGCGAAAGAACGAAGGAAACACCTAGGGCACTCAAGATCTGGCGTGTCACGATGCTCATACCCGCTTCACCTCTAAATCCCCAACAAGGATGGACGTGATGATATGCACTTTATGGTCCGCTTCATCGAAGCCCGCTGTTTGAAAAGAATGGATTTGATTAAAGACCCTCGATTCAGGCTTATTTTCAAAAATCCGTGCTCTCCCCGCCATGACGGAATGATGGACCCTTATTTCGATGCCATACGGGATGAGGACCGTGATATTGCCAATGATATTCCTAAGGGAAATGACGGCATCCCCTTTCGGCAGGATCGTCCGGCTCAAATCAATGACCGTATCACCGACCCCGCTTTGAACATTCACGGAATTCCATTCGTATACCTGCTCACCCGTTTGTTGATGGCCGAACAACTTATTTTGAAAGAGATGCCCACTTTTCAATAACGGCTCCTTATGGACTTGTTCTTCGTCAATCCCTTCATTGGTGATGATCGGGTTGATCCAATCGGGATTCTTTTTCGACTGATAATATAAAAGTAAGAAATAAATGAGAATGGCGAAAAGGAAAAACTTAAAAACGAACATATTCAAAACTGTGATGATCAGTGAGATCAGTCCTGTAAAAAATAAAATCTTCCCGATTGTCCGCTTAGTGAATTTCCTGCCCAAATAGATTAAGACAACCGAAAAAGCAAGCGGAAACAGTAAGCCTCCACCCTTGAAGGAAATCTCCAAAAAAAGCAAGACGATTCCGATGAGGAAGATCCAACCCATATAATCCGTTTTCATTTTGTTCAACATCGGCCCGCCTCCCTTGTAATTGATCATGATACTCTTAAAAGGCGCAGTCAACCGCGCCTTTTAAGAATACCACGAATCGATTAGGTTCTAACAGAGCGTTTTCCCTCATCCTGCGCATTTGGAGGATAAGGGATCACAGCCATGCATGAATAATATTTACGCTTCTTTCTGTTCCAATTCCTTTTCAAGCTGGGCGATTCTCGCATCGATGGTATGCCGGTTATAATCGGTATCGACTTTATGCTCGATGCGGTCAATATAGTGCTCCATCTCTTCAA
>NZ_PHNG01000807.1:0-24782 GCF_002803435.1 Bacillus sp. mrc49
TCTCTCGCCGCTTTTGCTGCTGCTTGCAAAATATCATGGCAATCGATATTTATTATTTGCTGCATATACCACGACAACCGTCTATTTTACTGCTATTATTTATAATGGACTTTCCAATAGCGGCATCGACTTTTTCCAATCAAGTTACCATGTGCTGCTGATCGGTGCAGCCGCCATCCTGCTGAGCATCATAGCGGCCGTCATTGGTTTCGGCACCAACACCCTTACGATTCTCTGGCTATCGCTGCACGCCCTGGTCACCTTCGAGACGATCAGGATGTCAGGCGGTTTCCTTTCGCACTTTTGGTCTGCACCCGTCGTGGAAGCCGCAGTCCGCAATGATTATCCATTTTTATTGATGGTGGTCTGGATCGGCTTATTTCTCGATAAGTACCAAAGTGAATTGACGAGGGATTACTTGTCACGATAATCTTTCAAAACGCCTATCGCAGGAAATCTTATATTAAAAGCAAGGGGCCTTTCATATGTTAAAACCTATATTTACTGCAACTGCTCTGTCATCGTTCATTTTATTGTCCGGATGTTCATTCGACCAATCAAGCGATGAAAAAAAAGAGCAAAAAGAAGAACACCCGAGCTCCCACCATACGGAGACAGAAACTGATGATAAGCAAAATGATTCAAAAGAATCGGCCCAACGCCAGGTGGAAGTGGATGAAACGGTCAAGCCCGCGCAGGCTGGCCTGCAGACTTTAGCCAACCCAGAAAGCATCCCTGTACTTGTCAACAAACAATACAGCTTGCCGGAAGATTACAAACCTGAAGATCTTGTTTACCCAAAAGTGGATTTCATCTTTCAGGATAAAATCGAAAAAAGAATGATGCGCAAAGAAGCCGCAGAAGCGCTTGAACGGCTATTCCAAGCTGCCGAAAAAGACAATATGCACTTCGCCGGCGTATCCGCCTACCGTTCACATCAAACGCAAATCACGGTCTTTAATAGCTATGTGGCCAAGGACGGGGAAGAAAAAGCGAAAACCTACAGTGCAATGCCTGGGACGAGTGAGCACGAAACAGGTCTGGCCATCGATGTCACGACCCATGACGGTGCATGTGCTGCCCAAGATTGCTTCGGGGACACGAATGAAGCGGCCTGGCTTGCAGAGCATGCCCATGAATACGGATTTATCATCCGCTATCCGGAAGGCAAGGAAAACATTACAGGCTATAAATACGAACCGTGGCACATCCGCTATATTGGCGCCGATGCCGCAACTGAAATCTTCAAAACGAAAAGCACATTGGAAGAATACTATAATGCCGTCCCAGTAGAAGCTGTAGATAAATAAGCAAAAGGTGCCCATATGCGGCACCTTTTTTTGTTTGGAATTCTATTAATCAAACGTTTGATTAAATATGCTGCCCCATCTTTTCTAAAAGAGCATTGATGCCACCTTAAGGTTTGATAACCGTTCGAAATGAACCTGAAACGACTGTACTTTCATAGTCACTTTCACTGACTTCATAAGGCTTGGGTAAAGCAATAACCTGGAAATTCGAATCATGCTGTACCTGTGGAAGCTTATATTCAAACACTTTTCTTTCTCCAGGCTTAACTGCCACATTTCCTACTAATTGATTATTTTCCAATGGGATCTGCTGCCAATGATTTAATGCAATAATATGGTAATTTTCCTCTTTCTCGCCAACATTTCCAACTGAAATGAAAACATGCTCACCACTTCTTGCTGTAGGCAGGATACTTAGTTCCTCTTTTTGTTTGCTGACAAATATAGTATCGTTGGGTCCTTTTTTAATTGTGTCATCAGGAATAAAACCAGCAGCTGCCTTTGGTTTCTCGCCGTTGCTCTTAACCTTAAAACGCATAGGTAACACTTCTTGCAAAGCACCCATTTTTGATATATCCAAATTATCTATTAGATAATTTGGTTTTTTAAATATAAGATAATCTATTTCTCTTGTTCGATCGTTAGTGGCAACACTAAGATTAAACTCGTTACTTTTATTTGGCTTGGCATTGAAGGTATAAACACTGTATGGTTTTCCTTCCACTGTAAAGGGTGTTTGTTCAAAATTACGAAGGACTATTACGGCATATTCCCTTTCCACTTCTATAAAATTCGAGAGCGAAAACGTATACTCAAGCTTATTATTTTTCGGCTCCAGTGTACTTCCATTATTCATTACTTTTCCATCGTCATCTAACAAGCCGTAGGAGATGGTATTGGAGCCTGCCTTAAAACCGGGCTGTACACCTTTTGTATTTTCCGTTTTATTGTAAAAGATCCACCCTGAGATTCCAATCAATATAAGGGAGGTCACTATCAAAAGCTTTTTTTTCATATTATCCTGGCTCCTACAATAAAGTTAAGGCTAACATCAGTTAGCCTTAACTTTTCTTATATTTAAAATTTATCTTTAGTTTCATGTACTACTGTTTTATAACTCTTCTTTACATAAGTATGATTGCCAAAAGCAGTTGCAGGAATATTATTAGATTTATCAGTAAAAGTAGCTCCAGCATATGTTGAATTTTTCTGAGAATCTGTTTTTTGTCCTTTTAACCCTCCCTTACTGCTATATACTCTAACTTTAGCAGCGATAGTATCTTCTTTTACTGCTGCTGATGAAGTAGCGGTTGCACTTGGAGAACCAAATATTGGATTGCTCGCCTTCACTTTGGAACTGCACTTGATTTTCTTACCAAATGTTTCCCCTGCAATACCTGAGGTTAGGCTACTGACTTCAGATAAACTTGAGATGTTAGTGACGGTTGTTTCTGATTCTATTTCTGCTGCAATTGTACTGTTTCCAATTGATAAACTAGTAAAAATCGTACCGAAAACAAATAATTTCTTAAGCATTATTATTTTTTATCTCCTTTAATATGTAATAGTAGTTTCATTATCCTATGTTTTATAAATGAAATATCTACCAATAAATATATTATATACCAAATTACCTATATATTTCAATGAGAACTTAATAATTTAGAAACATTAATGTTTTATCTATACAAGTAAACCATAATAGAAGGCTATACTCTCATCCCATAATGGTTGCACACCCTCACCCTCATGAAACATAAAAAAACCTTCCATTCAGGTGTAATTGGAGGTGAAAGAAAAAAGATTTTACCGTAATTATTTCTTCAAGTTCAAGTCGCCAAGCCCTTCACAGATGCGAAGAAGTTGGTTGTATTTAACGATACGGTCCGTACGTGACATGGAATATGTTATGCGCAGTTACTTCCATAAAAACTTAACTCAACAGTATTTTTACTCAAGATGATAATTAG
Source organism: Bacillus sp. mrc49 (assembly GCF_002803435.1). Classification (NCBI taxonomy): domain Bacteria; kingdom Bacillati; phylum Bacillota; class Bacilli; order Caryophanales; family Bacillaceae; genus Bacillus; species Bacillus sp. mrc49. Next base: position 3,281 of record NZ_PHNG01000807.1, read on the forward strand.
TGAACAATTAGTCAAAGATAGTAATCTAGCCAGTTCTGGCACATACTTATCAGAGAAGGAATCTGGACGGGGAGGTTTCTATGTGGTAAAAGATTATAAAAATTATCGGGATATGAAGAGCATAAGAGAAATAATGAAAAATAAATCAGATAAGATGAATCATGGAATTAAAAGTCTAAATCAAAAAATGGACAAGCTCATAGAGCAAATTCAGAAAAAGATAAATGAGCTTCCTTATAAAAGAAGGACCATTCTTGTTATTTATTTACTATTAACAAGTTGAAGAAGTTCAGAAAACTTTTGATTCATAAATTGTGCTTTCTTCAGAATTTCTTCCTTCTCGTTTTCTACATATACTTTTACCGCTTTACCTCTTTGGCTTAACTCATTGCTGATTTTAATGGTTAAGACATGCCCACTGGCCGCTTTATTTCCCGAATTTACAGAACCTTCAGAAACCAACACTACTTTATGCTTTTTATCTTTATTCAAACGTAATATACTATGCGATCTACGTATTTTATTCCGCGCTCCATGCATTATAATTCCTCCCCTACTGAATTAATTCATTATTGTATCAATATGATGGATTACTAATAGGTGTTTCCGGACGCAAATTTTGAGGCAAGGAATGTGCCTGCAGCCAATGTAACAAATGCAATAATTTTATTGTTTTGGAGTGTCTTTATGCTCTTAGAGCTAGGTTGCTGAACATATAATTTCACCCAATACTTATCCCAATCTTCTTTCCCAAGTCCAGTCCGAATCTTTGAGAAAATCGGCTGTAAATCGGTTTTAAGTAAGTTTATTTTACTCGAAATCAACTCTTTGGATGCGTCTGGTACCTCTGTGTTCTCTTCCATAATTCCTCCTTTTCTATTTTGTATTCTCTTTTTATTTTATACAAAAAAAATACATTTACAAAAAAGCACTTATTAAATATATCTTGAAAAAATAAACATAAAAACCTCCCATTCAAATGGAATGGGAGGTGAAAGAAATAATGATCTCCACCTGCTTCTCGTCAGAAGAGGGTGTCACGGTAATTATTTCTTCAAGTTATAGAAAGATTTCAAGCCGCCGTAAACAGCCAAGTCGCCAAGCTGGTCTTCGATGCGAAGAAGTTGGTTGTATTTAGCGATACGGTCCGTACGTGACATCGAACCTGTTTTGATTTGTCCTGCGTTCGTTGCAACGGCGATGTCAGCGATTGTTGCATCTTCCGTTTCACCTGAGCGGTGGGAAACGACAGCCGTGTAGCCAGCGCGCTTAGCCATTTCGATTGCGTCAAACGTTTCAGTCAGTGTACCGATTTGGTTCACTTTGATCAGGATCGAGTTACCGATGCCTTTTTCGATGCCTTCAGCCAATTTTTTCGTGTTCGTTACGAATAAATCGTCACCAACCAATTGAACTCTAGAGCCGATGCGTTCAGTTAGAAGTTTGTGGCCATCCCAGTCATTTTCATCCAAGCCATCTTCAATGGAAAGAATCGGGAATTCATTCACTAGCTCTTCATAGAAAGCAACCATTTCTTCAGATGTAACGCCATTGCGGCCTTCGCCTGCAAGATCGTATTTGCCTGTTTCTTTGTTATAGAATTCAGATGAAGCTACGTCCATACCAAGGTAGATATCTTCGCCTGCTTTATAGCCTGCTTTTTCAATCGCCTCGATGATGACTTGAAGTGCTTCACGGTTCGAACCTAGGTTTGGCGCAAAGCCGCCTTCGTCGCCAACAGCCGTATTAAGACCTTTGGCAGATAAAACCGATTTCAATGCATGGAATACTTCAGCACCCATACGAACGGCTTCCTTGAAGCTTGGCGCACCTACAGGAAGGATCATGAATTCCTGGAAGTCGACGTTGTTATCGGCATGTGATCCGCCGTTGATGATGTTCATCATTGGAGTTGGAAGTTGTTTTGCATTGAACCCTCCAAGGTAACGGTACAATGGTAAACCGGAAAATTCAGCAGCAGCATGTGCAGCAGCCATGGATACGCCAAGGATTGCATTCGCTCCAAGGTTTCCTTTGTTTTCCGTACCATCCAATTCGATCATCGTGAGGTCAAGGCCAGCTTGATTCGTTACATCCAAGCCAATGACAGCTTCAGCAATGATTTCATTTACGTTATCAACCGCTTTTTGTACCCCTTTACCCAGGTAGCGAGATTTATCTCCGTCACGAAGCTCAACTGCTTCATGTTCTCCTGTTGAAGCACCTGATGGAACGATGGCGCGTCCGAAGTATCCGGACTCAGTTTGGATTTCTACTTCTATTGTTGGATTACCACGGGAATCAAGCACTTCGCGTGCATATACATGTTCAATGTACGGCATTTAAATCTCTCCTTTTCCAATTCACAATTTTATTTAGATAATAGGGATTTCCCTGTCATTTCAACAGGTTTTTCGACTCCAAGCAGATCAAGCATCGTTGGAGCTAAATCGCCTAATATACCATCTGTTCTTAATGTTACCTGATTTTTGGTGATAATGACAGGCACAGGGTTCGTTGTGTGGGCCGTCATCGGATTTCCTTCAAGCGTAACGACTTCATCGGCATTCCCATGGTCTGCCGTGATGATTGCCGTGCCGCCTTTAGAGACGATCAAATCGACGATCCTGCCTAGGCATTCATCAACGGTTTCAATCGCTTTTATGGTCGGCTCAAGCATCCCTGAGTGCCCAACCATATCCGGGTTGGCAAAATTCAAAAGGATCGCATCGAAGTTATCGGCCTCGATTTGTTCCACCAACGCATCCGTCACTTCATAAGCACTCATTTCCGGTTTTAGATCGTATGTAGCGACTTTCGGAGAATTAATTAAAATCCTCTCTTCACCAGGAAACTTCTCTTCTCGGCCACCGCTCATGAAAAACGTCACATGCGGATATTTTTCCGTTTCAGCAATGCGAAGCTGAGTAAGCTTGTTTTGAGAAAGCACTTCCCCTAATGTATTATCGAGATTTGTCGGCTTGAATGCAACATATCCATCAACCGTTTCCGAAAAATGCGTCAGGCAGACAAAATGAAGGTGTTTCGGATGTCCGGGACCGCGGTCAAATGAGCGAAAGTCCTCATTCGTGAATGTATTCGAAATCTGGATCGCCCGGTCGGGACGGAAGTTATAAAAGATAACGGCATCCTCATCCTTAATCGTCGCCACCGGCTTGCCATCTTCCGCCGTAATGACCGAAGGAATCACGAACTCGTCAAAAATACCATGTTCATATGAATCCTCGACACATTCCAGTGCAGAAGGATAAGCTGGGCCATCTCCATATACCATTGAACGGTAGGATTTTTCGACACGCTCCCAGCGTTTGTCACGGTCCATGGAATAATATCTTCCCGAAATGGTTGCAAAGCGGCCTACACCGATTTCCTTCATTTTCGCCTCGGCATCCTTGATATAGCCCTGAGCCGTTTTCGGTCCGACATCACGCCCATCGAGGAACGCATGGACATACACATTCTTGACTCCTTCTTTGGCTGCCAATCTCAGCAAAGCATACATATGTTCAATATGGCTATGCACGCCGCCATCCGAAAGAAGCCCAAATAGATGAAGGTCTGTACCTTTTTTCTTGGTATGCTTCATAGCCTCGACCAAGGTCGGGTTTTCTGCAAACTCGCCTTCGCGGATTGCCAGGTTCACACGGGTCAGGCTTTGATAAACGATGCGTCCGGCACCGATATTCAAATGGCCCACTTCCGAGTTCCCCATTTGTCCTGCAGGCAAGCCGACTGCTTCGCCGCTTGCAGTTAGATGGGAGTGCGGGTACTGCTCCCAATAACGGTCAAAATTCGGTTTTTTCGCATGATAAACAGCATTTCCTTTTTCCTCGCTGCGGCAGCCAAAACCGTCCAAGATGATAAGTGCCACAGGCGACTTACTCATAGTGACCAGCCTCCAGCAATTGTAAGAAACTATCCGGCTTCAAGCTTGCCCCGCCTACCAATGCACCGTCAATATCAGGTTGCGCCATGTACTCTTTGATATTCTCAGGTTTTACGCTGCCGCCGTACTGGATACGGATGGCCGCTGCCGCTTCGTTAGAAAACTTGTCAGCAACTACTGAACGGATATGTGCACATACTTCATTCGCATCTTGTGCAGATGATGATTTACCAGTGCCAATCGCCCAAATCGGTTCATAGGCAATGACAGCTTGTTTCAACTGCTCGTCGGATAAGCCCGCTAGGCCTTTTTCGATCTGACCGGCAACAAAATCATTCGTTTCGCCAGCTTCACGCTGCTCAAGCGTTTCACCGCAGCAAACGATCGGGGTCAATTGGTTAGCGAAAGCGGCATGAGCTTTTTTATTAACGGCTTCATCCGTTTCATTGAACATTTCGCGACGTTCGGAATGGCCTAGGATGACATAAGAGACACCAAGATCAGCTAATGCGATCGGGCTGACTTCTCCTGTGAAGGCTCCATTATCTTCAAAGTGCATGTTCTGTGCCCCGATTTTCACATCGGTCCCCTTTGCAGCTTGAACTAATTGATCCAGAAACAAAGCAGGAGCACATACAACCGTATCGATTACATCTTGCTTAGGAATTAAATTGCTCACTTCTTCTAAAAAGGCAGTTGCCTCAGATAGTGTCTTATTCATTTTCCAGTTACCTGCAATAATCGGTTTACGCATATGGTTTCTCATCCCTTCTAAAGTTGAAAAATTTTTGACGGTTCTCGCTTATTTGTCGTTCAATGCTACAACGCCCGGCAATTCCTTGCCTTCCATGAACTCAAGAGATGCACCGCCGCCCGTTGAAATATGGGACATTTTTTCCGCCAACCCAAACTTTTCGGCAGCCGCAGCAGAATCTCCACCGCCGACGATGCTGTAAGTATCTTTTGCATCAGCCAAGGCTTGGGCAACGGTTTTTGTACCATTCGCAAATTTATCGAATTCGAAAACGCCCATAGGCCCATTCCAAATGACAAGCTTGGAGCCTTTGATGATATCCGCATATAATTCACTTGTTTTCGGACCGATATCAAGAGCCATTTTCTCTTTTGGTATCGAATCGATATTGACGATTTCAGTCTCTGCATCAGGTGAAAATTCAGCCGTAACGACGGCATCAATCGGCAAATGCAGCTTCACGCCTTTTTCTTTAGCGCTTTCGATGAAGGATTTGGCCAGTTCAATCTTGTCTTCTTCCAATAGCGAGTTACCGATTTCATGACCTTGCGCTTTAATGAATGTATAACCAAGGCCGCCGCCAATGATCAAATGATCGACGTTTTCCAAAAGATTTTTGATGACACCTATTTTATCCTTTACTTTTGCGCCGCCAATTATAGCTGTAAAAGGACGTTCCGGGTTTGATAAAGCTTTTCCGAGCACGGCAAGCTCTTTTTCCATCAGCAATCCGGAAACGGCTGGAAGGTGGTGTGCAATCCCTTCCGTCGAAGCATGGGCACGGTGGGCAGCCCCGAATGCATCATTCACATAAACATCGGCAAGTGCAGCAAATGACTTCGCCAATTCTGGATCGTTCTTTTCTTCGCCTGGATAGAAGCGGACGTTTTCCAATAACAAGATCTCGCCATTCTCCATATTGTCGATCATGGATTGAACGGACTCGCCATATGCTTCTTCAGCCTTTTGCACATCCTTGCCGCTAAGCTCGCTTAGTCGTTCGGCGACAGGAGCTAACCGTAATTCTTCCACAGCTTGTCCTTTAGGACGGCCAAGATGGCTCGCCAAGATGACTTTTGCGCCTTGTTCCGTCAGGTAGGAAATCGTCGGCAATGCAGCTTTGATTCTTGTATCGTCCGAAATCTTTCCGTCCTGCATCGGAACGTTGAAATCAACACGGCAAAATACACGTTTCCCCTTTAATTCAATATCTCTAATCGACTTTTTATTCATAATCCAAAGAACCTCCTTAGATATTGTTATCACATTTTTGATTCTTTTAGTCAAAAAGGGAGAGGGTAAATATCCCATCTCCCCTTTACTCTACTTCATTATAGTCGGTTTCCAGAAAATTATCCAAAAACAAGGAATGGAAGCGCCTCATGTGCTTAATGACTTACTAATAATATCATCATCTGCCAGGTTTTATTAGAGTATGATTAAAAAAACCTCACCTTGGTGAGGTTTTTTTATTATTCTAATTACAATCCTTTTTTAGCCAAATAGTCGATTAAATCAACTACACGGTTAGAATATCCTGTTTCATTGTCATACCAAGATAATACTTTAACCATGTTTCCTTCCATTACCATTGTGGAAAGGGCATCGATTGTAGAAGAAGATGGGTTGCCGTTATAGTCCGTTGATACTAGCGGAAGTTCGCTGTACTCAAGAATTCCTTTTAGGTCCCCTTCTGAAGCCTTTTTGAATGCTGCATTCACTTCTTCAGCTGTTACATCTTTTTCTAGTTCTGCAACAAGATCGACTACAGATACGTTTGGAGTCGGTACACGCATTGCCATACCATTCAATTTCCCTTTAAGCTCAGGAAGAACAAGTGCAACAGCTTTTGCCGCCCCAGTTGTTGTAGGAATGATGTTTTCGGCCGCTGCACGAGCACGACGGTAATCTTTATGAGGTAAATCAAGGATTTGTTGATCGTTTGTATACGAGTGAACAGTCGTCATCATACCGCGCTTGATTCCGAATTGTTCATGAAGAACTTTAGCGAATGGAGCCAAGCAGTTTGTAGTACATGACGCATTCGAGATTACATGGTGGTTTGCTGCATCATATTTCTCTTCATTTACACCCATGACGATTGTGATATCCTCATCGGATGCAGGAGCAGAGATGATTACTTTTTTCGCGCCAGCTTCTAAATGTTTAGCTGCATCTGAACGTTTCGTGAAACGTCCTGTAGATTCAACAACCACTTCAACACCTAGTTCTCCCCAGCCTAATTGTGCAGGGTCACGTTCAGCCAATACTTTTACTTTATGGCCGTCAACTACCAAGAAATCACCATCAACCGCTACTTTTTCATTAAGAGAACCATGAATTGTATCATATTGAAGAAGGTGCGCTAGCATATTAGCATCCGTTAGGTCGTTAATAGCAACAATTTCCACCTCAGGGTTATTCAATGCTGCACGAAATACATTACGTCCAATACGTCCAAAACCATTAATACCAACTTTTACTGCCATGAAAAATTCCTCCTTTAAAGTTCGCAAATATATTAAGGGGTGTAATTCCCCTGAATTAACTCCAGTGCTGCCGCTTCATCCGTAATCAATACGGTTGACGAAGGAGCGCCTTTCATATAAGAACGGATAGCCTTGGCCTTAGTTTTCCCACCTGCGACAGTTATCACTCGCTTTTCAGGGCTGAGATCATCTAACTGGATGCCGACAGTCAAAACCTTATGGACAACTTTTCCGTTTTCATCGTAGTAATAACCGAATGCTTCTCCTACAGCTTTACCATCTAACAGCTTCTTTAACATTTCCGGCGGAGAATTCCTTCTCTCTGCCATCGCCATGGCATCACCAATTCCATGAATGATCATATCGGCAGATTTGATTTGTGAAATGACTTCTTTGATTGCAGGCTCCTTCTGAAAGGAAGCGTAAACTTCATCGCTCAATTGATCGGGTACATATAACACTCTGTATGAGGCGTGCGCCTTCTGTGCCATTTTTTCGACGATCGTATTGGCCTGGTTCTGCACCGCTTCACCAATTCCACCGCGGGCTGGAACGAATATCAATTTCTTCGATGCTTCATCAGGCGACAGCGAATTGGCCACTTCGGCCATTGTCGATCCACCAGTTACCGCAATGATATTCTTTGATTTCCACTCGAGTTTCATACGGTTTGCACAAGCTTTGCCCAATTCTTTTTTTACCCATGGGGTTTCATCGCAATTTCCCGATACAATGATGACTTCATCCACTTGCAACAATTCCTGCAATTGCCGTTCCATTATGTCTATACCCATAACTTCACGCATTATTCCTTCTAACTTATCCAGGATTTCCATCCCTTCATCAGTCAGTGTCATACCAGAACTGAAAATATTAACCAGGTTCTGACTTTTCAGAAAATCGACCTCGCCTCTAAGCGTCCGTTCCGTCAAATTAAGACTCACGGCCAGGCTTCGCCTTCCCACCGGCTGCATCATTTTGATATAACGCAGGATATCATATCTTTTTTGCATAACCATAAGGAAATCAGGTAATAATTTTCTTTGTACCTCGAGTAATGTACGCATAGATAAAACTCCTAAAAAGTCTGATTGGACACTATATGTCCCGCGTAGTCATTTTATGTCCCACCTGAAATAAAAAAAATATTCCTGCTACATATTTTATTCTAGCAGGAACGGATTGTTTCTTCAAATGATTTGAAAAATTATTTTTGCAAAAGCCCATTTAGAGCTGATTTATCAGCTTTTCCATACTGAACGATTTCTTCTTTCCATTCAATCACAGGGATCATCAAAGCAAATTTCTCAAGCAGCACATCATCGGAATGAATATCGATTTCCTTATAACCTATGCCTGATTCCCGTTTCACCTCTTCAAGTATCACCTTGGCCTCATCACATAATGGACATCTTGCCCTGCTATATAAAATAAACTGATTATCTTCCAATAATACCCAACTCTTTTCAGTCATATCTTTTTCGTTTAGATGAAGATGGTATTCCTAGCTGCTCCCGGTATTTGGCAACCGTTCGACGCGCAAGGATGATCCCATGCTCCTCTTTCAGCCGTTCAGCCAAATCCTGATCCGATAGCGGCTTTTGTTTATTTTCGCCATCGATCGCGGCCTTGAGTCCCTTTTTAGCTTGCATGCCGGACATATCCTCTTCAAGGCCTACTGATTGTAAAGATGTTGTGAAGAAGATCCGCATCTCGATCGTACCGAAAGGGGTCTGCACATATTTACCTTTAACGGCGCGGCTTACCGTCGATTCATGTATTCCAAGTTCATCGGCCACTTCCTTCATCGTCATCGGCTTCAAGTAATTCAGCCCGTGATGAAAGCACGCTGGCTGTTTATCGACGATGCACTGGATAACCTTCAATATCGTTTCTTTTCTCTGTTGAATCCCTCTTGAAATCCATTGGTATTCCTGCCACTTATCCTGAATGAACCGTTGCACGCCTTTATCTCCATGGCTCTTCATCCGGTTTAAGTACCCTTTATCGACATTAAGGTTCGGTGTGTTGCCATCGTAATTCCCGACAAGAAGCATCCCTTCACGGACCTCGACAACGACATCAGGCACTATATATGATGGTTTTTCCTGGAAGAACAATGATGCTGGCCGCGGGTTCAGTGTTTGCACATAATCGAAAACCTCTTGTATTTCCTTCATTGTAGCGCCGATTTTCTTACTTAGATCTTTCCAACGCTTTTCGGCAAAGTCGAGAAAATGATTTTCTATGATGCTTTCCGCCAGCGGGTTGACCCCCTCCGCTATCACTTGGAGCAAGAGGCACTCTTGCAGATTTCTCGCTGCAAGTCCATGCGGCTCGAGCTGCTGTAGAATGGAGAGGCCCTCCTCCAAAACGGCTGGAGAGATGCCTGCAATGCAAATATCGTCCAGATTTATCCGCAAGTAACCGTTTTCATCAAGATTATGAATTAAGAGCAGCATCGCCTTATACTGCTCACCTGTTAGCTGCTTGTGATTGATCTGGGACATGACGTGCTGTTCAAGCGAGACGGTGTCTTCACTGATTTGTTCGATCCAATAGTTGGCATCATACGTATTTTTAAGTGTCCGTTTACCTTTTTTCCGGTCAAAGGTCGGCTGAAATAACGCAGATGTTGGCTGATCTAGGGACAATAATGGATTTTCGGCCATTTTATTTTCCAAGAAAGCGGAAAGCTCCTGGGTGGAGTATTGCAGCAAGGTAATAGCCTGCATGAGCTCCTGGGTCATTGCCATCTTTAAAGTTTGCTGTTGAAATAATCCTGCTTTCATATTCATACTCATCGATTCATCCCTCCCCACTCCATTTTACATTATCAGGAGAAAATTCTACACAAAAACCCATGAAAACGCTTACGTTTTTTTCTGAATAGTTTATTTGTTTTCCATACTATATGTCAGGAATGCCATTTTCACAACTACTTTTATTGAAAAATCCCCATTTTTCATGACTGAAGCCCTCATTTTCGAGGGATGTCCCCATCTAACAGATTTCGATGGAAATCGCGAAATTCCAACAAAAATCATCTTTCATAAAAAAATCCCCCACTTAAATAATTTAAGCGGGAGATTTGGCAGTGCCCTCGGCAGGAATCGAACCTGCATTTCAAGCTTCGGAGGCTTGCGTTCTATCCGTTGCACTACGAGGGCGAATTGAAACAATCAATGTTCATATCTATTAGACAGACTTCATTATATGATAGAATGCCGTCCTTTGCAAGGGTTATCAGGTTTAAAAGTTTGTCTTTTGGGTATTATGGATAATGTGGAAATTCATCCCTGACCGGCATAATTACAAATGAATTCAAAGAGGAAGGAGACTTGACCAGAAAATTGTCGAACAAATTATCACTAATAGGATTTGTTTTGTTTGACCTAAATTGACCAAAAAGTGTATCATACATACATAAAGAATTTAAAATGATTCTCTTAATCGAAGGAGGAAATGAACATGAATTTAATTCCTACAGTTATCGAACAAACAAGTCGTGGGGAGCGTGCCTACGATATTTACTCCCGTTTATTAAAAGACAGGATCATTATGCTGGGAAGCGGAATCGACGATAATGTTTCCAATTCCATTGTTGCTCAATTACTATTTTTAGAAGCGGAAAACCCTGAAAAAGATATCACATTATACATCAACAGCCCGGGCGGAAGCATCACTTCCGGTATGGCCATTTACGATACGATGCAATATATCAAGCCTGATGTATCCACTGTATGCATTGGTATGGCCGCTTCCATGGGAGCCTTCCTATTGGCTGCTGGCGAAAAGGGCAAGCGCTATGCGTTGCCTAACAGTGAAGTCATGATTCACCAACCACTTGGAGGGGCGCAAGGACAAGCTACCGAAATCGAAATCGCTGCCCGCCGTATCCTTCACTTGAAAGATAAATTGAATCAAATACTGGCAGAACGCACTGGCCAGCCTCTTGAAGTCCTTCAAAGAGATACGGAACGTGATAATTTCATGACTTCCGAAAGAGCTCTTGAATACGGCTTGATCGACAAAGTCATCACTCGCAGCATCCTTGAGGATAAAAAAGATAAATAATGCAGCACAGCAAAAGGCCGCGAGAGCTTCGCGGCCTTTTTGCATGCCATGAAAAAAAGGATGCACTTTTAGCATCCTTTTTCTTTAACCCTCTTGCTGAACGAATTCTTCCAATGCTTCCAGCGCTTCCTTCTCATCGCGCCCCTCAACGATCAGCTTCACGGATACGCCTGAACTGATGGCGAGGCTCATTAATCCCATGATGCTTTTTGCATTCACTTTCTTTCCTTCTTTTTCAAGAAATACATCCGAATGAAAGCGGTTAGCTTCTTGTACAAACAGGGCCGCCGGCCGGGCTTGTAAACCTGTTTTCAGTTTTACTTTAACTTGTTTCTCCACCATCATGATCTCCCCTGTAAGCTTTATTTTTTCGCAGCAATAGCCTCTCCCCCACGGAGCCTGTCAGCTATTTCGTCAATCTTCCGTAGCCGGTGATTAATTCCGGATTTACTGATGCTTCCCCCTGATACCATTTCGCCGAGTTCCTTTAAGGTTATATCCTGGAAGGCTATTCTCAGTTCGGCAATTTCACGAAGTTTATCCGGCAAAATGTTCAATCCGACCGTGTCCTCGATGTAATGGATATTCTCCACCTGCCGCAATGAGGCACCGATCGTTTTGTTCAAGTTAGCCGTTTCACAATTCACAAGCCGATTCACAGAATTGCGCATATCACGGACAATCCGGACATCCTCGAACCTCAATAATGCGGAATGGGCCCCAACGATACTTAAAAACTCGGCAATCTTCTCGGCTTCCTTCAAGTAAATGATGTATCCTTTTTTGCGCTCAAGCGTTTTGGCCTTCAGGTCAAACTTATTCATCAACTCACAAAGCGCATCATTATGCTCTTTATAAAGCGAGAAAATTTCCAGGTGATACGAGGACGTTTCCGGATTATTCACTGAACCTCCCGCAAGAAATGCCCCTCTTAAATAGGAGCGCTTACAGCATTTCTTTCCAACGATAGTGTCGGATATCGCATGAAGTATTTCAAAGCCGTCACCTAAAATTTCCAAATCGGTTAAAACCCGCTGTCCCCCAGATGACATCCTGACAATATAGACGTTATTCTTTTTAAGCTTCATCTTTTTACGGACCAAAAGCTCGACTTGGACCTCATAACTTTTCTTCAGCAGCGTATAAATCCGTCTGGCAATCGCTGCATTTTCAGTTTGAATATCCACAACAAGTTTCCGATTAGAAAATGAAAGGGATCCGTTCATCCGGATCAGCGCACACAATTCCGCTTTTCCGCAACAGTCCTTTCCCTCTAATGTAGTAAGCTCTTTTTTCGTTTCTGAAGCAAAAGACATCCATTCCACCCCCAATCGAACGCAGGTAATCTATTTTTATCCAGTAAAAAAACGCCCCTGCCTATATCTACGGAATTATATGGCTTTTCGTTTCATTTATTAGCATATTGTAAAGCAAATCGGCCACTTTTTCTGTATCATGCCGGATGACATTCCCTTCATAGCTGAAAATGCGCTCCTGGATGATCTCAAGGCCCATCCTTTTTAAACTCTCGACATCATACATGACAGGCTTGGCATATTCAGCTTGGTACCGCTGCTGGATCTCGTCCGGTATTTCCTCATTATTAACAAGTATCCTGTCAATATATGCATTGCCCATATGGTCGTATATCGCTTTAATATGATCGCTTGCGCTATAATCCAGCGTCTCGCCTGCTTGTGTCATCAAGTTGCAAATGTACACCTTCTTAGCCTTGGAACGGCCGACCTCTTCCCCCAGTCCAGGGACAAGTAAATTAGGCAGAATGCTAGTATATAAGCTTCCCGGTCCGATGACAATAAGATCAGCCTGCTTGATTTCCTGAAGGGTTTCACTGAGCGGCTTGATATGTTGAGGAGACAAAAACACTTTTTTTATCTTCTTTCCTGAGAAGGGGATCTTGGATTCTCCTGTAACGATCGTTCCGTCATCCATTTCCGCATGGAGGACCACGCTTTGGTTGGCTGCCGGCAGCACCTTGCCGCGGACATTCAGGAATTTGCTCATTTCCTGGATTGCATGGACAAAATCCCCGGTCAATGAGGTCATTGCCGCCAGGATCAAATTCCCCAGCGAATGCCCGGACAGTTCATTTTGACTCTGAAAGCGGTGCTGAAACATTTGTTCAACGAGAGGTTCCACATCCGATAACGCAGCAAGCACGTTCCGTATATCTCCTGGAGCGGGAATATCCATGTCCTCACGAAGGCGGCCCGAGCTTCCGCCATCATCGGCCACCGTAACGATCGCCGTTATATCGACTGGATGCTTCTTCAGGCCCCTTAATAAAACGGGGAGGCCCGTTCCCCCGCCAATGATCACGACCTTAGGCTGTTTCTTATTATTTAACATCTGCTTTCCCCTTACTTTTTTCGATATCCCGATGTGACACTTGAACCCGATAATCATTTTGGAAGTGATTCGAGATATACTCCGTCAAAGCGACGGAACGATGCTGACCGCCTGTACATCCAATCGCAACCACAAGCTGCGCTTTCCCCTCACGTTTATAGTAGGGAAGCATGAAAGCTAGTAGATCGGTTACCTTTTCCAAGAACTTCTGGGTCTCGCTCCATTTCAAAACGTAACTGGACACTTCCTGTTCCAAGCCAGTCTTCGGCCTCATGTGGTCGATATAATATGGGTTTGGCAGGAACCGCACATCAAAAACAAGGTCAGCGTCTATCGGCAAGCCATGCTTGAAACCAAAGGACATCACGTTGACCGTGAATCCTACCCTTTTATCGGAAGAAAATTCCGAAGCGATTTTCTCCCTCAATTCGCGCGGTTTCAGTTGTGACGTATTGAAAATCAGCTGCGCCCTGCCCTTCAATTCATCCAGAAGCTCCCGTTCCATTTTAATGCCTTCCAATGGCCGCCCTAATGGTGCAAGCGGATGGGTTCTCCTCGTCTCTTTATACCTGCGCACCAAGGAATCGTCATCAGCCTCAAGGAAGAGGATCCTTGGAGATACTGAAGATGTATCCGTAAGATTATCAAGTGCGAGAAATAACGAATCAAAAAACTCCCGCCCTCTCAAGTCCATGACAAGCGCCACTTTATTCATCTTATTCCCCGAGTCCTTCATTAACTCCAAAAATTTTGGCAATAGTGTGGGCGGCAAATTATCGACGCAAAAAAAGCCGAGGTCTTCAAAACTTTGAACCGCCACTGTCTTTCCCGCTCCCGACATTCCGGTAATGATGACCAATTGCGTTTCATTTATCTGCCCTGTATTCATTGTTCTCCGCCCCCATGTTTAACAATCTTTTTTATTAGCAACCATTAGCCTGGATCCAAACGATATGAAAGTAACTTAAACTCAGGCGTGTAGGTAAAGGTTCCGTAAATGATTCCACGTCCATGAACCATATAGTCCAGGATGTGAAAGTCGCCTTCAGCCATTTCCAGTTTCTTGACATCATCGACTGGATGCCAGCTAAGTTCGCCTTCTTCACAAACATCCAAGTTGACGCCATCGGAATCCGTTGCAAAGAAAGTGAACATCATCCATTCCGAAAGCACTTTATCCCCGTCCTTCATGATGAAAGTGAAAATGCCTTTGATGGAAGGGTTTTTTAAATAAACGCCCGTTTCTTCACGATATTCCCTAATACAAGCATCACGTATGGACTCCCCGGGCTCCATCTTGCCACCTGGGGCTACCCACCATCCGCGTCTAGGTTTTTTCAATAAGAGGATTTGTCCATCCTTGATCAGTACACAATTTGTGACACGTTGCATGTTCTTCACCTCGATTTGGCCTCTGTTCGACTATAGGAACCTTCACCATAAACCGCCGTTCGATATCCATTTGACGATTTACAAATGCTGATAGTTCAAACAAATGGTATTTTACATCCTTTTATGAAAGATATATGTGTATGTTTAGTATATCTTATCATTATACTATTTTTGAAATGAGCTAACAATAAAGTAAACTTCCTGCATTGGGGGAATATTCATTCCTAATGATCCTCGTACCAAGTATTCATCTGCTGCTCAACTCCTATTCTTCACCAGAATTCCCGCCTGCATGCAAAGGGATGGAACATCGGAATTTCATGCAGGCCTAACCATTTCCCTTGAATTGGAATGTAAGAACAGACAAAAAAAGGACACAGATGCTTAATCTGTGTCCTCCAACGTTTATAATTAAAGGGGGTCAACTTCTACTCTAACTATACCGAATCATTATTTCACGCGTGTTACAGCCTGGTTAAAACGGAATTACGATGTGTAAATTTTTGTAACCGATCCGATTATGCCTTTGGCTGCAATTTTTCTTGAAGTTCTTCTACATAATGCTGAACGGATTGAGCGGCAATGCTTCCATCACCGGTCGCTGTCACGATTTGACGCAATGTTTTTTCACGAACGTCACCTGCAGCAAAGATGCCAGGAACTCGTGTCTCCATCCGATCATTCGTTTCAATGTAGCCCATCGCATTCAGGATGTTCAAGCTTTCAAAAGGTTTAGTCAGCGGCAGCATTCCGATATAAATGAATACACCGTCTGCATCGAGCTTCGTCTCTTCCCCATTTACTGTTGAAACGAGAGTGACTCCGCCCACTTTTCCGCCTTCTTCATTGATTTCCTTCAACGTATGATTCCAGATGAAATCGACTTTTTCATTGGCAAAAGCGCGATCCTGAAGAATTTTTTGTGCACGAAGCTCTTCACGCCTGTGAACGATCGTCACCTTCGAAGCGAAGCGGGTCAAGTACACACCCTCTTCCACCGCAGAGTCTCCCCCGCCGATAACGAACAGTTCTTTTTGCTTGAAGAATGCTCCGTCACAAACTGCACAATACGATACCCCGCGTCCGCCCAATTCCTTTTCGCCCGGTACGCCGATTTTTTTATATTCAGCACCCGATGAAATGATGATTGAGCGCGCTTTGAATTCCTTGGAACCGGCAATGATCGTTTTATACTCTTCACCGTCGATGATTTCTTTAACATCGCCATAAGCATACTCCGCACCGAATTTCTTTGCATGGTCAAACATTTTCGTTGAAAGTTCAGGTCCGAGGATTGTGTCAAATCCAGGATAATTTTCAACTTCTTCCGTATTGGCCATTTGCCCGCCCGGAACGCCTCGTTCCAACATCAAGGTTGATAGGTTCGCACGTGATGTATAGACAGCAGCCGTCATCCCGGCAGGACCAGCTCCAATAATAACAACGTCATAAATTTTTTCAGACATGTTCTCACTCCTCCATATTCCATTACAAATGGAACCTTCACTACGGTTAGTGTTCCCTACCTATTATCCTATATAACAAATAATTTTTCGTCCAAATATCTGCTCATTCCAGAAGGGTTTGCACCAACTTTACGTACTTCGACAAGGTGGACACGGATATGAAATGTTTGTCTGCAATTGCCTGTTTGCTAACTTTCTCATTTTTAAGCTGATTCCAGACGTATTCCACCGCAGACGCCCATCCTGCAGGATTGTTGAGCTTTTGCTCGGACTTCACCGCTTCGATGAAGACCGAAAACCACATAAGATAAAGTCCTGCTTCATCCAATTGAATCGGCTGGAAATGCCGGTATAACAACTCAGCCGTTCGATCCGCAAAATCAACGTGCGTCAATGGTCGATCTTTGGAAGGAGCTTGGACAAGGTCGGCATAATCCCGTTCCAGATCAGTGAAATTCTGGTTAAGGTTGAGCACTTGGTTTTTCAATAACTTCTGTTTATGGACCGAGTGCTTCAAAAGGAAAATGGCAAACAGCCTTTCTTCGATGAACTCGCTTTCCAGCCGTTTAATAATGGAAGGAAAGTGATGCTCAAAACCGTCTGAGGTAGCATTCATATCACCCCACGGCTCCATGCCTTCCTTTTCCGGGTTCATTTCCACGACCTTCTTCCAAGCCTTTCGGGCTGCCTGTTCGTGGCCTAAGTGATAAGCGGATATCGTTAGCCAATAATAGAAGGTCCCATCACCTTCGAAACCTTGCTTTTGCAAGACTTTCAGCCATCGATATGCAGAGGCATAATTCCCGATCAAGGCGAAGGTCGCCCCAAGCTTGAAACGATGTTCGGATAGCATCGGCCGGATTTTCTCCAACATCTGTATGAGCTCCTCGACTTTCTCTTCATCCTGTTGATAATGATGGAAAACGACGAGGTTACAAAGCGCATGCAGGTTTCCTGGGCTTTTTTCCAGCACTTCATCCAAGGTCCCAAAGGCATCCTCCACTTGGCCAAGGTAGAAATAGGCTAATGCCAAGTTATTATAAGCCGACCAGTAGTCCTCATATTCGGCAATCGTTTCCTTCAATACCTCGATTGCCTTCGGGAAATTCCCTGATTCCAAATATTCACGCGCTTTCTCCTGTTTGGCAATGAGCCCATCATGCTTAAAGGGGTTTTCTTCCGATTCATCCGTCTCGAAGGTAATCAGTTCAAGCAAATCCTCTGCGTCATCGCTGAACTCCCCATCCTCTTCTTTATCGAGATAAGCACTTGCATGACGGTAAGCTTCCTTGAACATGCCTAAGTGGGCATAATTATTCGCCAGAAAGTAATGACATTCCGACATATAAGGATCCATCACATCCAAGATGTTTTCCAAAAGGTTGTTCGAATAATTATATTCACCGATTTCCGAGCATGTGATTGCCAATTGACAGGCTATCATCGGTTCCGCCGGCTCCAGTTCAAGCGCACGCTCCAAGTATTTTTTTGATTTTGGCAGTTCTCTTCTATGATATGCTTTTAAACCCTTGGTGAAATAATACTCACCTGTTGGGTGAAAGGTTAAAATTTTTGCCTGTTGGCCAAATTTAGAGTCTTTACTCATGTAATCCTCCATCTACAAGTTGATTAACCACAGTATTATAACATATTGGAGTAATTTTGCCGAATAATTCAAGAAAATGGAAAACGGTTATCTGACCCCCGATTATAAAAAACAACCGGCAATGCGCTATCATTTTAGGCTGCCATCATGGAGAAAGGCTTCAAGGAATTTCTTGCCTCATTTAAAAGGGATATTGGCGAGCAATGGTTTGTTTGGAGATCCATTTGGTGACAGTGAATTCCTCCACTACCCACGGGTTGCCGAAGCGCCCCATACCGCTCATTTTATTGCCGCCAAAAGCAACGTTAGGACCATCATTTACAGTCTGATCATTGATATGCGTCATCCCGCTATCGATTTCGAGACCCAATCGCTCGCCTCTCTCCAAGTCATTGGTGAAAATGGCAGAGCTCAAACCGTATTCGGTATCATTGGCCACCTCAATGGCCTCTTCGTCGGTTTCGGCTTTAATGATGGAAACGACTGGCGAGAACAGTTCAGTCTGGGCAATCTTATCCGTATTTTTTACATCGCGGAAAACGTATGGTGTCAGGACATTTCCTTCCCTTTTCCCTTCAAGCGCAAGGACTGCACCACTTTGCTTGGCCTCCTCGATGTAGCGCTGCGCTTTGTCGATTTGGCGTTCATTCACAAGCGGCCCAATGACGGTTTTTGGATTTAACGGATTTCCGTAAGGAAGCATCTTGGCCCGTTCCACAAATTTAGCGGTGAAGTCCTCGTATAGATCCTTATGGACGATGATTCGGTTAATGCTCATGCAGATTTGTCCTTGGTGCAAGTACTTTCCGAAGATGGCTGCATCGACTGCACGATCGACATCCGCATCCGAAAGGACGATAAATGGATTATT
Organism: Bacillus sp. mrc49; assembly: GCF_002803435.1. Classification (NCBI taxonomy): domain Bacteria; kingdom Bacillati; phylum Bacillota; class Bacilli; order Caryophanales; family Bacillaceae; genus Bacillus; species Bacillus sp. mrc49. The sequence continues at coordinate 22,213 of NZ_PHNG01000807.1, forward strand.
GCCGCCCAATTCAAGTGCCACACGTTTTAGATTCTTCCCGGCCACTTCACCAATATGGCGTCCAACTGGCGTTGAACCCGTAAAGCTGATCAGCCTTGGGATCGGATTGGTAAGCATGTCATCCCCGATCTCCTCCAGATCAGTAATGATCATATTCAAAACACCCTTTGGCAGGCCTGCATATTCAAAGGCAGCAGCGATGATGATTCCGCCTGAATACGAAACCTGTACATCTGGTTTGTGAACGACACTATTTCCTAACGCAATGGCCGGAGCAATCGTTCTCACAGAAAGGTTCAGCGGGAAGTTAAAAGGAGAAATCGATGAAATGACCCCCAATGGCCGGCGATGAATGCGATTCACCTTACCCTCCACAGCCGATGGCACTTCATGTACACGATTCACCTCATGTGAATAGGTCAATGATTCTTTTAAAATTTGTATGGTCAGGCCAAGTTCAGCATTGGCCTTTATGAAGCTTCCGCCTGTTTCGCGGACGATGACATCAATGATGTCGTCACGGTATTCCTGAAAGTATGACGCTGCCTTTTTCAATACTTCATTCCGTTGTTCCGGAGTTGTCTTGGCCCATTCTTTTTGTGCTGCTTTTGCATGCTCAAAGGATTCCTGCACTTGTTTGGATGATGCTAGACTTACAGTTGATAAAATAGAACCATCAAATGGGTTAAGAATATCGTTGGTACGGCCCGTCAAACCTTCCACCCATTCACCATTAATGTAGCTTTTATTCAAGGAACTGAATTTCATCTGTGTATCCTCCTTATTGGAAGTGAAGAAAACGCACAAACACTCCATTTTTGATGAAGTATATTCCTAGATAAATCATGAGTCAAGAAATAGTGACCAATAAAGAAAGCCCTCCTTTTGAGGGAGGGGGGGGCATTCTGTAGGCAAACTAGCGTCAATGGCACACCGTTTTGGAAGTTTGGCTTTTTCCTTTTGTCCTTTGTCCGTTATTTTCCACTTCAGGCGCTCGCTTATCTAGACGCCGTCCGGGTAGCCTCCTCTGCGCTTGCTCCCTTGGACGCACATTCCTAAGCGGGAGTCTCGCTCCTTCCTTTCCATTCCACTCTGTGTGAATATCATATTAGTAATTCATTCAAGCATTTTAAAGGGTTTCGTTTTGAGCATGACTTCCCCTTTATATTCAGGGGGGCCATTTGATGCGCGGCGCCTTTTAGAAGAAATATAAACTGCCCTCCTTTTAAAGGAGGGCAGACAACCGTTCATTCAGTTTCTTTTGGCTCGTCCTTTTCGGAGTGTCTGGCCTTCAATACATCCAGCACCGCTTGGAAAGGCAATTCCTGTTCCTGCAGCAAAACGAATAAGTGATAGAGAAGATCGGCACTTTCCATGGACAATTCCTCGGCATCGCGGTTTTTGGCGGCAATGATCACTTCTGCCGCTTCTTCTCCGACCTTTTTCAGGATTTTATCAACGCCTTTATCGAACAAGTAGGTAGTATAAGAGCCTTCCGGCATCTCCGCTTTCCTTTTGGCAATCAATTGTTCCAATTCCGTCAGGAACGCCACATTCGTTCCAGCCGCTTGATGGGCTTCCGTATTTTGATAGATCGTTTCGCTAAAACAGCTCGTTGCTCCAGTATGGCACGCAGGACCTGCTGGAACGACTGCAACGACCAATGCATCCTGATCGCAGTCATACTTGATTTCGATGATTTTCTGTGTATTTCCGCTGGTCGCCCCCTTATGCCATAATTCATTTCGCGAGCGGCTAAAGAAAACCGTTTCACCCTTTTCAATCGACATTTTTAGCGATTCTTCATTCATGTATGCAAGCGTCAGCACTTCTTTGCTGCGGGCGTCCTGGACAATTGCCGGTATTAGACCTTTTTCATCGAATTTAATAGTTTCAAGATTCATCGTACAACCACTCCTTGTTGTTTGAGAAACGCTTTGACTTCTTTGACCGATGTTTCTTTATAATGAAAGATCGAGGCAGCTAATGCTGCATCGGCTTTGCCTTCTTTAAATGCTTCCTGGAAATGCTCGGCGTTACCTGCACCGCCTGAAGCGATGACCGGCACGGAAACCGCTTCCGATACCGCTTTTGTTAAAGCGATATTGAACCCCTGTTTCTCCCCGTCGCAATCCATGCTTGTCAATAAAATTTCGCCGGCACCGCGACTGACGGCTTCCTTGGCCCAGTCGACCACTTCCCATTCGGTCGGTTTTCGCCCGCCATGGGTATATACCCGCCATGATCCAAGCTCTTCATCGTATCGGGCGTCAATGGCGACGACGATGCATTGGGCACCAAAGTAATCAGAGCCTTCAGTAATCAATTCAGGCCGGAGAACGGCTGCTGTATTCAACGATACTTTATCTGCACCTGCACGTAATATCTTCTTCATATCCGCCAGGGAATTGATGCCCCCGCCAACTGTAAACGGGATGGCCAAGCTGCCGGCTACCGCTTGAACGACGTCGACAATCGTTTCCCTGCCTTCATGTGAGGCAGAAATATCGAGAAAGACAAGCTCATCGGCACCTTCCTGATCATAAAAAGCCGCAAGCTCGACCGGATCT
>NZ_PHNG01000813.1:0-13783 GCF_002803435.1 Bacillus sp. mrc49
CGTTTCCACATAGCTTTTTTGGAGACCCGTTCCTTTCACTTCCGATACAGTCATTCCGCTTACCCCTATTTTTGCTAGTTCCGCTTTGAATTGTTCAAACTTGATTGGACGAGTAATGATATCTATTTTCGTTAAAACCTCTGACATATATTCACCCTCCTTCTAAATTGATTCATGATAGGCCTTTTCGCCATGAAGTGTAAGATCGAGCCCCATTGACTCATCTTCATCACTGACACGCAACGGAACGAACACATTAATCACTTTAGCAAGGACATAAGTGATCACGGCAACAAAAATATATGTGGCGATGATGGCCACAAGCTGTTTCCACAGTAAGTTGAAATCCCCGTAAAATAATCCATTTGCCCCAGCTTCGTTGACGGAAGTCGTTGCGAATAAACCAGTAGCGATGCCTCCCCATGTTCCGCCTATCCCATGCAGCCCGAAAGCATCCAATGCATCGTCATACCCCAGTTTATTCTTCAAGAAGAATACGCCCCAGAAGCATACTGCCCCACCGACGACTCCTATGATGATCGAGGATGCAGGCGTCACGAATCCGCAAGCGGGTGTAATGGCAACCAACCCGGAAATCGCTCCGGATACTGCTCCAAGCAATGTCGCCTTTTTATTTGCCATGTACTCAACGATCAGCCAGCCTATGATGCCAGCAGCTGCAGCCACGGCTGTATTCACGAATACCGTCATTGCCACTGCATTGATCGTCAAAGCGCTTCCGACGTTAAAACCGTACCACCCGAACCATATTAATGATCCGCCAAGGAAAGTTAACGGCAGATTATGCGGCGCACTGTCCCCCGATTCCTTCCTTTTCCCTACCATGATCGCCAAAACCAAACCGGCAACCCCTGAAGAAATATGAACAACGTTGCCTCCAGCAAAATCCAATGTACCGAGTTGCGCCAGCCAGCCTCCTCCCCATACCCAATGCGCAACTGGTGCGTATACCAATAAAGACCACAAGATCGTAAAGATCAAGAATGCTGAAAACTTCATTCGTTCGGCAATTCCACCTGCAATGATCGATACGGTTAAAACGGCAAAAGTCATTTGGAATAACATAAATAAGCTATGAGGAATCGTTTCGCTGTACGGACCAGGTTCGAATCCTACATCCTTTAACCCCACCCAATCCAGACCACCTAGAAGTGTATTTCCAGGTGAAAATGATAAAGAATAGCCGATAAGCACCCAAAGAATCGAAATGACAGCAAGTGGCATGTAACTGTGCATTGCGGTATTCAGGACATTTTTACTTTTTACCATCCCCCCATAAAATAAGGCAATCCCTGGTGTCATGAGCCAAACCATCATTGTCGCCAAAAACATAAAAACCGAATCAGCCATTTGCATATTGTTTCCCCCTTGTTTACGTATGTTATGTTTGTTAACAAATATATGTTATATATTTTATCATATACTTAATTTTCTAATAATTCAATAGATTTTTCCCGTTTTAATAACTTAATGTAAGGTTATATAACACCAAAACCATTGAACTAGATTATTACCTCAAAAAAAGCCCCTCATAAATGAGGAGCCTTCAAGCGTATATTCAATCAACAGCATCTGGATACTTTCCCGCCTTTTGCATTATATCGTTCATCCTGTGCTTCGCAGAAAAATTCTTTCCTCGTCTTTACGGGATCTTCCGGATGGTGGACGCTCATATGTGTCACATAGGTATCATAACTGGGCACGCCTACAAGCAAACTGACAAACTGTTTTCTGTAGCTGAGTATCTTGGTCAACCTTTTCAACATTGCCTTCCCTCCCTTATGAGGTCCTTCTCGATACATAAGGCGATTCATGTAAATCTATTTTCTGGTTCTTCAGCACTTTTATCCACAGCCTTATTGCAGAAATAAGGACAGTGATCACAACGATCATGAATATGGCACAAAGTGCGGCATCGACATAATCATTGACGATGACCTGCTTCATTTCGGCTAAATCTTTTGCAGGAGCGAGGATTTCCCCTTTATCATACGCTGCCTTGAATTTATCCTTATGCGCTAAAAAGCCGATCGCCGGGTTATCGTGAAACAGCTTTTGCCAGCCAGCCGTCATGGTCACGATCAATAAGAAGGTAGTCGGGACAAGAGTGACCCAACTGTATGCTTTTTTGCCCATTTTGAAGAGGACTGTCGTACCAAGCAGCAACGCAATGGCGGCAAGCATTTGATTTGCGATTCCAAACAACGGCCAGAGGGTATTGATCCCGCCAAGCGGATCGATGACCCCTTGATAAAGGAAGTATCCCCAGCCAATTACACAAATGGCCGTAGCAATGATATTGGGCAGCCACTTATTCGTTTCGGCAAATGGCTTGTAGAAGGTTCCGATGATATCCTGGATCATGAAACGCCCAACCCTTGTTCCTGCATCAATGGTCGTCAATATGAACAGCGCCTCGAACAGGATCGCAAAGTGATACCAAAATGCCATCAGCGATGCTCCGCCAATCACTTGCGAGAAGATGTGGGCCATCCCGATCGCAAAGGTTGGCGCCCCTCCAGTTCGGGATAAAATGGTCTCTTCCCCAACATCATCCGCAAGGTCAGTGATCATTTCCGGCGTCAAAACGAAGCCCCAATCCGATATCGTCGCCGCCACCTGTGCCGGCTCCGTTCCCACAACCGCTCCCGGACTGTTAATCGCAAAATAAATCCCTGGCGTCAGGACACAGGCTGCAATCATCGCCATGATGGCAACAAATGATTCAGTCAGCATCGCCCCGTAACCGATTGGACGGGAATGGGACTCACGTTCAATCATTTTAGGAGTTGTACCAGATGAAACGAGTGCATGGAATCCCGACACCGCTCCACAAGCGATCGTAATGAATAAGAACGGGAATAGATTCCCGGCGAATACGGGTCCAGTTCCATCAATGAATTGGGTGACGGCAGGCATTTCAAGGCTCGGCATGACAAGAAAGATACCAAGCGCCAGTCCAATGATCGTTCCGATTTTCAAAAACGTACTTAAGTAATCACGCGGTGCCAATAACATCCATACCGGCAAAACGGAAGCAACGAATCCGTATACTATCAACATGATGGCAATCGTTTTGCCACTGAATGTGAACATCGGCGCCAATGTCGCGCTTTCCGATACAAAGCGTCCGAAGTATAACGCCAGCATCAACAGGATGATGCCCAGGATGGAACCCTCGCCTACACGTCCTGGCCTTATATAGCGCATATAGATGCCCATGAGGACGGCAATCGGTATCGTCGAGGCGATCGTGAACATCCCCCAAGGGCTTCCGACCAGTGCCTTTACGACAACGAGGGCAAGCACCGCCAATAAGATGATCATGATGCCAAGGATACCGATCATGGCTATCAAACCTGTAACGGGCCCAATTTCCTCTTTGATCATTTCACCCAAGGATTTACCGTTTCGGCGCATCGAGCCGAAGAGAATGATGAAATCCTGAACGGCACCTGCCAATACAACTCCGACAACAAGCCAGAGTGTCCCTGGCAAATATCCCATCTGGGCTGCGAGAATGGGTCCTACAAGTGGGCCCGCCCCAGCAATCGCCGCAAAATGGTGACCAAAAAGCACCCACTTATTAGTAGGCACGTAGTCCTTGCCATCATTATTCGCTTCTGCCGGGGTTTGGCGATCATCATCCAGCTCAAACACTTTCTGTGCGATGAATTTACTATAAAAGCGATAGGCAATGGAATAAACACAGAGTGCTGCCGTGACGATCCACATGGCATTGATGCTTTCCCCGCGGTTTAAAGCGACAAAACCAAAACTCACGGCCCCCACAGCGGAAATGATTCCCCAAAGAATGACTGATTTAAGCGCTTTCATTTTTACCATCTCCTCTCATTGGAACGGATGATTTACTATAAAAAATCCTCATTTCATATGGCGCCAGATCTTAAAACGACTGCAACCATTAAATTTAAAGAATTTTATATATATTCAGAATTATATGTTATTAAATGGTTTTTTTGCAATATATATTTAGTCAATTTGTAATGAATTTACAATTATTTTGTCGATAAATCACTCTCTTTCTGCCAGCGCCTTCATATAAATGCCTTTTTGTAATTTTTAATGGAAGAAGAGAAATCCCTTCATATGGATGTGCGGTATCTTGTCGGAAATTGAAGAATGAAATTAACGGAAACCAAGTATAAGAATTTAATAGAGTGGATAGAATAATAAAAAAGGAGTGGGAGAATATGGAGACGAAAACGAAAGAAAGCACGAAAGAATTGTGGACTGAAATCAACCAATGCATCACTAGAATCATTGATGAAAAACATGATTTATCTTTTCAAAAGAAGAGCAATGATAACTATATGAATCTATATATCCAAACTGCCGTATTACACACCTTATTCGGACTTTCAGATGAGCTTAGGAGAATTGAAAGGAAATATAATGGGATTTGAGGCAATCCGTCTATTATTTGTTGGTTCCCGTTAATAGATTCAAAAAACAAAGCCCCCTTTCCGATATGGACAAGGGGGCTTTATGTCATGAAAGGAATCAACCACGTAATTGATGTTTCAGGAATTGCTAATCATTGCACTAAGCTTTCAGCCAAACGTTTTTCCTTCCAGATCACTGTAATACCAAGGCCGATGACCATAATGACTGCAGCAAAAAGATATGGGTAGTGGATGTTTATGTCAAATAGGATCCCGCCCATTGCCGGGCCGACGATATTCCCTAAGCTCGTGTAGGTTGAGTTCATGCCCGCTACGAACCCTTGCTCTTTCCCGCCCGCTTTTGATAAAAATGTCGTCAATGCAGGACGCAGCAAGTCAAATGCAAGGAAGATGAAGCATGTCACCGCCAACACGGCCATATAGCTGGAGATCAAGGTGGAAGCAACTGCAAATATGGCACCGACGATCAAACATAATTGAATCAGCTTCTTTTCCCCGAGGATATCCACCATTTTTCCAAACATGAATACTTGCACAACCACCCCGAAGATTGAGCTTATCGTAATGATCATTGCAATATCCTTCGGTGTGAAACCGAATTTATGATCGGAAAACAGGCTAAAAACAGTTTCATATGCCGATAATCCAAATGCCAGTACGAATACTAGGATGAATGCAATGAAGTAGAGCGGATTAAGGGATTTTTTTAAATCGGAAACAAAGTTCGTTTGCCCTGCATCAGCCGAAACTTCTGCAAGCTGTTCCTTTGTCAGTGGCTCTTTCAATATAAATATGGATGAAAGGCAGGCTATAAAAGCAATCAGTGCCGCAAGGAAGAAGGGGTAACGGATTCCGTATTCAGCAACGAAACCGCCTATTCCCGGCCCTATAATAAAGCCCAAGCTAATGGCGGCGGAAATATACCCCATCGCTTTTGGACGCTCCTTAACGGATGTAATATCTGCAACATACGCCGTAACGCCCGGCATAATGAAAGCTGCACTGATCCCGCCCAGGATCCTTGATAGATAAAACACGGCGACGTTCGTGCCCAAACCGAAGATAAGCTCCGAAACACCAAAAAGGAATAATCCGATTATGATGATTTTCTTTCTGCCGTAACGGTCGACCCACCGGCCAGCGAACGGGGACATAATAAGCTGGGATACTGCAAATACGGCCACAAGATAGCCCATCGTACTGCCTGACAGGTGCATGATGTTCATCAAGGATGGCATGACGGGGATGATGAGCCCGATTCCCAGAAAGGCGATGAATATATTGCTTAGCAATATGATCAATACCGCCTTTTGTTCTTTAATTGGTTTAACCATGTAGTGACACCTCTTTCCATGTAGATCATTTAGGCGATATACCTCTCCAGAACACTGTCCAGGAGGCCGCCACTTTCTCCTTCAGCCGCTTCTCATCATTGCCGTATACAAGCTCAAGCATAATCGAATCGACAACTCCCAAGAAGGCGAACGTAGGCGTGATTGCCGCCTCTTCAATGATTAACCCGGAATTGATCCAATCCTGAAATTTTTCTTCAAGTATGGCCTGCACCTTTTCCTCTATATCGATGACTTCCTCTGTAATGGCTTCCTCGAGATGGGCTGGCGGAAAAAAAGACATCCGCAGCCAGAACTTTACATGCTCATTTTTTTGGAAAAGATCGATGATCAATTGTAAAAATCCGTATAAATCCTTCTCAGGGTTCCTTGAATCCACTTTACTGAAATATTGAAGTTTGGAAGTTAACTCCGTCTCTTTCGCATCACGTAGAACGTTCAGAAAAAGATCATCCTTCCCTTTAAAATGGGCGTAAATGGATTGCTTTCTCATGCCGACTTCTTCTGCTATTTGTGAAAGGGATGCTCCTTCATAACCATGGATCGTAAAATATTTAAGAGCAGCTTCTTTAATGTCATTGCTTTTCAATACTATCACCTCGAATTTTAACGAACGTTCGTCAGTTATATTAGCAAATTAAAGACATATTAGCAAGAGAAAAACGCTTATTACTTGAAACCATTTTTCACTTGCTTTAACGGAACAACGCACCCTTCTAGTTTTCCAGGGAAACGCAAAAAAATGCGCACCCTACGGCACACATTTCTTACATCATCCAGTCGTACTTTCCTTAATTGAACTGCGGTATAGATCGTAGTAAAAACCCCTTTGCCCCAGCAGCTCCTCATGGGATCCTTTTTCGATGACCCTTCCTTCATCAAGAACAAGGATCAAGTCACTTTGCTGAATCGTATTCAACCGATGTGCAATGACAAAACTCGTTCTTCCTTCCATCAAGCGATGTAATGCTTCCTGGATTTTAAGCTCGGTGATCGTATCTATACTGCTTGTCGCCTCATCCAAAATCAGGAGGACGGGATCGGCCAAGATGGCCCTCGCAATCGATAAAAGCTGACGCTGCCCCTGACTGATCCCACTGCCATCCTGACTCAGGATGGTCCCGTATCCTTCGGGAAGCTTCATGATAAAGGAATGGGCATTGGCAAGCTTGGCTGCCTCCTCCACTTCTACATCTCCCGCCTCCAAACGGCCATAGCGGATATTTTCACGAATCGTACCTTGAAACAAAAAGGAATCCTGTAAAACGAATCCCATATATTTGCGGAGACTTGCCCGCGTAACCTGCTGGATATTCTGGCCGTCGATCAAGATCCTGCCGCTGTTCGGCTCGTAAAAACGGGCCAAAAGGTTAATGATCGTCGTCTTCCCTGCACCAGTCGGCCCAACAAGCGCGATGGTTTCGCCTTTTTCTGCATGAAAGCTGACGTCATAAATCGTTTGGTCGTCTTCATTATAGGAAAAAGATACCCCTTCAAAATCAACCTGACCACGGACATCCCGAAGCTCAGAGGCCCGTATCTCATCCACTTCTTCTTCATTCTCGTCCAAAATGGCAAAAACCCTTTCCGCACCAGCAACTGCCGAAAGAAGAGTATTGAATTGATTAGCAAGGTCATTGAGCGGACGGGTGAATTGCCTTGAATATTCGGTAAAGATGACAATCACCCCGATGGTGACCGTTCCTATCCCGCTCAACGCCAAAAAACCTCCGACTGCGGCTATTACCGTAAAACTTAGGTTGTTCAGTAAATTCATCAGCTTTGGAATCAATCCCGAGTACGATTGCGATAAAAAACCGGCCTTCTTCAGGTTTTCACTCCGGGTGATAAAATCACGGATCACTTTATCTTCCTGCGAGAAAGCCTTTACGATCCGCTGTCCGGATATCGTTTCTTCAATGAACCCATTCAGTTCCCCCAGGTTTTTCTGCTGCTCTTTAAAAAGCTTCCCCGTCCGGTTCGTTATCCATCTCAAGCCGAAGAACATGAGCGGAACGATGATCAAGGTTAGAAAAGTTAACAACGGACTCAAATACAGCATGACCGCAACAGTCCCGATAAGTGTCAGCAAACTGGAGAAAATCTGGATGACGGAGCTATTCAAAGTGGAGCTTACATTCTCGATATCGTTCGTGACCCGACTCATCAGTTCCCCATGCTGCCGGCGATCAAAGAAAGGAATGGACAACTGGTGAAGCTTCTTGAATAACTGATTGCGCATGACATAGACCGTATCCTGCGCAATGCCGATCATCCAATAATTCTGCAGCCACATCGATAGGGAATAGAAAAGGTATACGCCAAGCAGCCATATAAGAAGGCTAATTAGCCCGGCACTATCCTTCGTGACAATATATTCATCGATGGCCCTGCCGACCAGAAAGGGGCCAAGCAAGCCCAGCACCGAGCTTACCAGTACCATGAACAGGACGCAAAATAGAAGGCCTTTATTCGTTGCCAAGTACGGGATGATCCTTTTTATCGTACTCCATGAGTTAAGTGGTTTTGCCTTTGCCTTATCGGGAGATATTCTTCGGCTCAAACGATATCCCCTCCTCCCCAAACTGTGAGTGAACGATTTTCCGATATAGCTCACTCGACTGGATCAAATCTTCATGTTTCCCTTCAGCAAGCACTTCACCATTTTCCAGCAATAAAATTTTATCCGCCTCAATGGCTGTACTGATTTTCTGCGTAATGATGATCGTCGTGCAGGTATAGGACTTTAAAGCACTAAGCAATTTGCTTTCCGTTTTCAAATCGAGTGCACTTGTACTATCGTCGAGAAGGAGAATCGTCGGTTTGCGCACCAACGCCCTCGCAATCGACAGCCGCTGCTTTTGTCCCCCTGACAGATTCACGCCCTTTTGCCCTAACATCGTTTCATATTGCTTCGGTAGCTTCATTACGGTTTCATGGACTTGGGCATGCATGGCCGCCGCCTTGATTTCCTCATCCGTGGCCCCTTCTTTCCCCCAAGCGATGTTATTTTTTATCGTTCCTGAAAAAAGCAGGGCTTCCTGTGGTACATAGCCGATCCTTTTCCGCAGTGAGTCCAGGGGAATATCCTTCACATCTTGTTCATCAATGAGGATGGAGCCGCCATCAGTCTCATATAATCTTGGAATCAGCTGAAACAAGGATGTTTTCCCAGATCCCGTCGCTCCAATGATGGCAAGCGAACCCCCGGGATCGATAGTGAAGTTCAAATGCTTCAGTACGGCATGGTCGGAACCTGGATATCGGAAAGATACATCAACAAACTTGATGCCTCCGCCCTTGAGCGCGTTCGTGGCGGTTTCCTTCCTGCCTTCGTCGATGTCTATCGGCGTCCCGAATATTTCCGTTACACGTTCGGCTGAAGCCTTTGCTCGGGAAATGACCGTGATCAGCCAGGAAAAAACCGAAAGTGATGCGGCAATCCTTGTTGCATAATTAACGATCGCCACGACTTCCCCTACCTGGATGTCCCCTGTTTCAATAAATCCGCTTCCAAGCCAGAGAATGATCAAGATTGCCCCATTCATGACAAGCATCAGCACTGGCATGGTCGTTTCAATTAAACGAAGCGAGGTCACCGTCTTTCTTTTCAGTTCATCATTGGCGCCGTCAAATCGGCCAATCTCATGCTCCTTGCGCAGAAAAGCTTTGATCAAGCGCATGCCTGTAAGGTTTTCCCTCATGACGTTATTGACATCATCAAGCTTTTTCTGAACGAGTTTAAACAGCTTTGCCGCCCTTTTCATAACCCACACAAGGAAGAAAATAAGAACTGGAATCGAAATCACCAAAACGAGCGATAGCTTCAGATCAACCGTCATGGCCATGATTGCACCGCCGATTACGATCAATGGCGCCCTTGCCATGATGCGCAAGCCCATAAAGACCGTATTTTGAAGCTGGGTCACGTCATTCGTCATTCTTGTAATCAAGGAGGAAGTCGGGATGTTATTCAAATTGGCAAATGAAAACGCCTGTATTTTGCTGAATAGGCTTTTCCTCACATCATGCCCGAAACTTTGACTTACATGTGATGCAGTAAAGGAATTAACGATCCCGCCCAAAAATGAAAAAACGGAAAGCCCGACCATGACGCTTCCCCATTTGATCACCACAGATAAATCTTTCTGTAAAATGCCGTCATCGATGATTTTTGCAATAAATAGAGGTTGTAATAATTCCACACCAAGCTCGACGATCATCAAGAATAAAGCAAGAATGATCAAGAGCCAGTACGGCTTAAGGAATGAGGACAGTTTTTTCATCTATGACACCCTTCGATTCTTCATATGTAGTCATCATCTTTTTCATGTTCCCATTATACATTTTTATACAGATTTATTAAAAGATTTAAACTGATTTAAGCGATTGGTAAATTATTTGATTTTTTTTAATGAATACTCTTGACAAATAACAGGAAATAAGCGAAAATTCTAATTGATAATGATTTTCAATTTCATTATCGATCTCTGAAATTTGATAAACTTTTACGATATTCCCTTATCGTACCCTGTTGATGTTGTACATAGCTGCAATGTCGCCCCGGCTTTCTCTGTGCCTAGAAAAATTATATGCTCATTAGCGAATGCATGTCACTAGAATATTGCCCCCTCTTTATTCAAGTAATTAATTCACGTTGGAAGCATAAATTAGGCAGCCGGGGATTTTTTCTTTTTAAAACTGATAACCATACATAAATATTAAAGGAGAAGGATGACTATGAAACTGGAAGATATCATAAAAGGACGGCGCAGTATCAAGCGTTTCAAGGACATCCCGGTTCCTTTGGATACCATCCGTACATTATTGGAAACGTCCACATGGGCTCCGAACCATAAAATGACCCAGCCTTGGCGCTTCGTCGTTGTGCACGGTGATAGCCGACTAAAACTAGCAGAAGCAACCCGCGCTTTCATGGCGGGCAAGGAAAAGGACCCCGAAAAGAAGAAGGAAGCCGGACAGCGTGGATTCAATAAACTGAACGGTGTGCCGATGTTTGTCGCGGTGATCATGGAAGAAAATCCGAATCCGATGGTACGGGAAGAAGATTATGCGGCTACAAGCGCCTTGATCCAGAATTTCAGCCTGCTTGCCTGGGAACAAGGCATCGGGATGATATGGGAAACATACGGCATGATACATAGCACGGAATTTCGTGAAGCTTTAGGGGTGAAACCCGGTGAGAAAATAGTCGGCAGCCTTCACGTTGGCTATCCTGATATGGTTCCCACACCAAGACCAAGGAAAGAAATCGATCAACTACTTACAATAATGGACTAATATAAAGATAAACCTCCCATTTTAATAATTGGAGGTTTTTTTAGGTTCCATTGTCTTCGACACCCAATGATGCTTGTAATGGGTCATCTAACTTTTTACTCGTGTTTCCCATCCTTTACTGTCCCGAATCTTTATAAATCGTCATATGGGATTTTTCCTGTTTGTAATAATCCAGTCTTTCCTGCAATGACCCCGTATGGAATTCAAACTTATGTCCATCTAAATCAGTAAAATAAATAGACTTTTTATCACGTTTATCTCTCTCCCGGCCAGTAAGGATATTGACCTTTAAGCTTCTCAATTTCGTAAACATGTCATCATAGTCTTCTTCATCGATGGAAAACGCCACATGCGTATATGACGCATTTATGTCGTTTCTTGCCATACCTTTTTCTGAGTTCAAGGCGAGCCATATCCCATTCAAGTCGAAGTAGGCTGTGGAATTTCCCTTTAAAAGCAGCTTCGCTCCAAAAACAGCTTTATAAAATTCGATGGATTCTTCCAGGTCGGATACTGAAAACAAAAAGTGATTCAATCCTTTAATGTGGATAATCTCCCTCTCCCTTCTAGGCCTGGTTTATTAACCCCATACGGTCATTGTCACGATCAAAAAGAACGGGAGGAAACGTCCAGCCCCATGTATTGTGACTAAGTGTTTCCTCCCTTCTAAAAGGCGGTCTCGGAACTGTCATTCTCAAAAAAACTCATGATATAAAGCTTGGATGGCCGTCTCTTCGCTGTGTTCTTTGACACCGAACATCATGCTTACCTCCGAAGAGCCCTGGTTGATCATTTCGATATTGACCTTGGCATCCGCCAACGCTTTCGAGGCTCTTGCCGTCGTTCCGACATTATGCCGCATCCCTTCGCCCACGACCATGATCAAGGCTAAGTTATGCTCCACAATGACTTCATCGGCATGCAGCTCTTGCTTGATTCGCGAAATGATTTTCTTCTCGGAGTCCCCCCTCATCTGCTCCTGTCTCAGGATGAGTGTCACATCGTCAATGCCCGATGGAATATGCTCATAGGCAACTCCGTAATCTTCTAGGATATGCAGCAGCTTCCGGCCAAAGCCGACTTCCCGGTTCATTAAATATTTACTGACATAAATGCTGCAAAATCCCTTGTCACTCGCAATCCCAATAACCGGACCATTCGTATTATCACGGATATTCACAATGCGGGTCCCTTGGGCCGCCGGGTTGTTCGTATTTTGGATATGAACGGGGATTCCCGCCCGGAATGCAGGAATAAGCGCCTCATCATGGAATACCGAGAAACCGGCATAAGAAAGCTCACGCATTTCTCGATACGTTAATTCCCTGATCCCCTTCGGATTGGATACCACATTTGGATTAACCGCATATACGGCATCCACATCGGTAAAGTTTTCATACAATTCGGCTTTGACGCCATTTGCAAGAATCGAGCCCGTAATGTCAGAGCCGCTTCTTGAAAACGTTAAAACATCACCATCTAACGTATATCCGAAAAACCCTGGAAATACGACGATTCCCGGCTCATCACGCAGATCATATAACCGATCATACGATTCCGGCAGCACCTGGGTATATCCATCTTCATCCGATACGATCAAGCCAGCTTTCTTCGGATTGACATATTGCGCTTCGACACCCCGCCTTTGAAAATAGGCGGCAATCAGCTTCGCATTATTATCCTCGCCACTTGCCTTTAAAGCATCCAAATAACGCTTTGGCTTGGATTGATCTGCATGCAACAGTGCTTGTAAATCTTCGCGGATCCCCGTGATGACTTCCTCGGATATATCCAGCTCCTTAGCGATACTTCCATAACGGGCGACCACATCTTCGATTAAAGGTTCGCCATTATCCCCGCGCAGCTGCTGCTTTGCAGCCTCGATCAATAAATCCGTCACCTTTATATCATCGGAATTGCGTTTCCCGGGGGCCGAAACGACGACAAACTTCCTCTCCGGATCTGCTGCCACAATTTCGAATACCTTCTTTATTTGTTCACCTGACGCCAGTGAACTCCCGCCAAACTTCGCAACCTTCATCTCGACATCCCCTATTATTAAAAAAATTCTGTCAACATTCACTCTCCCTATTATTACGTTTTTCAACGAAACAATCAAGTAATAATTCCATTATAGGAGGACATTTGTATTTTTAAAAAGGACAAATCACTAATGAAACTCTACGATAGATAAAGGAAAAAAGCATATGTATGTTTCCCCCTTCTCCATGAGCCTCGCAATAAATCTGGATGTTTCCACCACTCTCCACTTTGAAGAATTTGGAGTTTGAACGTTTCATTCCGCTGTGCTTGAAAAAAAGATAGATTACCCATTGACTATGGTTCTGTGGGGGGGAATTGGACCGTTGCTTTCCGCTGCTGGCACTCGCTTATCAAGGGGCAGTCCTGGAGCCTCTTATTCATTTTCATCATTAGTAAAAGATGCCGGCCACAGTTGGTAACAATATAGGAAGAAGCGAATCATCTGAGGAATGTGGACTAGATAAAATGCGGAGCGAAAAGAAGGATTAGCGGTTCTTCGATATGGATGAACACCTGAATGCGTGGATTAAAGGGGGAACCAATACTATTCAAAAGGGTTTCGGAAGGAAAGTTTTTCGAAACCCTTTTGTTTTTTCTGCCTTTTAACGATTATCTACAGTTTCAGGGTATAAGTCATGA
>NZ_PHNG01000805.1:0-748 GCF_002803435.1 Bacillus sp. mrc49
CGCCTTCCAAACGATGGCAATTGCGAAAATGATAACGATTACAATTCCGACTACATCTAGGAATGTTTCAAGACCGGAGAAAATGGTGCCAGCTACAGGAAGTTGGATGAAAGCAAAACCAGTTAACACGGCAAGAAAGAATAAGAAGTAATTATTCTGCATGAAAATCCCCCCTTTCTCTACTAATGTATGTGCGTCCGTTCCAAAAGATTGTACTTTTCAGAGGCAATTATCGCCTTTTTTTTCATATACATGTACGAAGGGGGCGGATGACATGCTTGAATGGGTAATTACATTGGGCTTTGTTGGTTGTCTAGGCTTAGGCGCAGGGTTGTTTGTTCATTTCGTGAATAGTGGTTTGAATTTAGAGGATTCAACAAAGGTCGATCCATTGCCAGAAATAGAGGAATAAGGTTAAAAAAAGACGCTCAGCCGAGTTGGTGAGCGTCTTTTCCATATATTTATTTAAATACTGCTTCTTTAAATTGTGCCAGCTTCTCCAATGAAGATTGCTGAACATCTTTGTGCAGGCTGTTTCCATGTGAATCCATGGTAACAACGGCTGTGAATCCTTCGACATTCAGGTGCCACATCGCTTCTGGAATGCCAAATTCGGTGAAGTTCACACCTTCTACGGATTTGATGCAATCTGCATAATATTGGGCAGCGCCGCCGATTGCGTTGAGATAAACACCGCCGTGTTCACTTAGTGCCTCTAGGGTTTTTGGTCCCATTCCACCCTTGCCGA
>NZ_PHNG01000806.1:0-826 GCF_002803435.1 Bacillus sp. mrc49
GATGAATATCGAACATTGCATGAAATAAGTAATCTCTTTGATCATTAAAAACAGGTATCAGAAGCTCTTCCGCATATGTTTTCCCAGGAAAAGCACTGCCTTCATTTTTGATAAATTCATCAAGCTTACCCATTTTTGAACCTCCGATTTATAAAGCTTTTTCCGCCTTGATTCCAAAAAACTTGTTTGAAATGAAAAGCACGATAACAATAAGCGTAATTTGTATCATCCCATAGGCAGCGGCCTGCCCCATATTGAACATCCGCAGCTGATTCATGATTTCAATGGATATCGGCCTATTGGAAATCGTATATAACAGCACCGACGTTGGAAATTCCCCGACTGACTCGATGAATGCCAATAATGTCCCTGCCAACACGCCAGGCATGATGATCGGCAAAATGACCTTTCTGAAGGTATAAAACCACTTCGCTCCCAGGTTCCTGGCCGCTTCCTCGATCGAGTCATCCAGCTGCTCCAAAACGGCGTTAGTCGAACGCACAACAAGTGGGATATGCCGGATGAAATAGGCAAGCGGCAATATCCAGAAGCTCCCCACCAATATTTGGCCAAAAGAAAACACGCTCGGTTCATTAAAGGCGAATATCAGGTTCATCCCGATGACCGTTGCCGGCAAGGCCCAGGGAATCATGACCAAAATATCCATAATGCTTTTCCCGACGAATTTCCGTTTAACAAGGACATACGAAGTGATCACACCGAATATCAGATTTGCCAGTGTGGCAATAACGGCCATCAGCAAGCTATTTTGGAGCGGCTTAAAGATATTGGGATCTTCGAATAATAGCCGGTAATTTTCGATATT